>CAZBVD010000290.1:0-2762 GCA_964495235.1 uncultured Dysgonomonadaceae bacterium
CAGGTGCTATTCGCAAGTTCTTTGTAATGGGAGGTTGCGATGGTCGCATGAGAGGAAGAAACTATTATACAGAGTTTGCTCAAAAACTACCTCAAGACACTGTAATTCTTACCGCTGGCTGTGCAAAATATAGATATAACAAATTAGAGCTTGGCGATATCAATGGAATCCCACGTATATTAGACGCTGGTCAATGTAATGATAGCTACTCTTTAGTAAAAATTGCATTAAGCTTACAAGAAGCTTTTGGTTTAGACGACCTAAACGACTTGCCAATTGCATACAACATTGCTTGGTATGAGCAAAAAGCTGTTATTGTATTGCTTGCATTGTTATCATTGGGTGTAAAAAACATTCATTTAGGACCAACATTGCCAGCATTCTTATCACCAAATATTGTGAATGTATTAGTGAACAATTTTGCTATTTCAGGCATTACATCAGTAGATGAAGATATGAAGGTGCTTTTAGAAGCATAATACTTGTAATTAATTAATACAAGAGTATTTCTCTTATATTCTAAGAGAAACTCTCTTAAATACTATTGAAACGTGTGACGAGGCGATAAAATTCGTTTTACTTCACACGTTTCTTTATTACTAACATATAAAAAACATAATTATGGCAACTTTTGATACTTCAAGAATATTCTCAATGGACAAGTCAATTGAATATACTTCGGGAGGAGTTGTTAGTAAGCTGGTTGTTAACAGTAAAGGAGGGAATGTAACGCTATTCTCTTTCGATAAAGGACAAGGACTTACAGAACATAGTGCTGCATTTGATGCATTAGTTCAGGTAATTGATGGCGAGGTTGAGATTACACTGGATGGCAAACTTCACAACTTAAAAAAAGGAGATTGCATTATAATGCCTGCCAATGTTCCACATGCTTTGCAAGCAGTGGAATCTTTTAAAATGATACTAACAATGATTAAAGATTAAACACAATGAGTGAACTTATAAATAACTCTTTAGAGCGGAAAAATAAACTGCGCAGCCTATTGTTAAGAGTGCATGCAGGTGAAAATATCGATTCTATACGTGAAGAGTTGATACAGGGCCTTACTAATGTGCCTTATAACGAAGTTATGGAGGTTGAACAGGAAATGATAAACAGCAACCTGCTAACAGAGCAAGAGATTCTTGAATTCTGCGATATCCATACTGATATCTTGGATGGGAAAATAGATCAGAGCGGTGCAAAAGCAATACCTGCTGGACATCCTGTAGATACTTTTCAGAAAGAAAACGTTGCTTTAAAGAGCGAAACTGAGAAAGCTTATAGTCTGATTGAAACAGCAAAGAGCTTGACAAATGACAAGTTACCAGGATTTGTAATACAAATGCGCACTATCTTTAATGCACTTTCTGATATAGACAAACACTATAAAAGAAAAGAGTTCTTGTTGTTTCCATACATGGAAAAACATCTTATCACAGGGCCGCCCACTGTTATGTGGGGTAAACACGATGAGTTGAGAGGTTTCTTAAATGCTGCTATTAAAGAACTAGAAAGTTCTATTACAACTGTAGAGCAAATGCATTCAATAATAGATAACCATCTGAATAGAGTGCTTGAATTGGTTGACGGAATGATTATGAAGGAAGAGGAAATACTTTTCCCAATGGCAATGGACACGCTCACCGAAGAAGAATGGTACAAAATATATTCTGAAACTTTAGAGTTTGGCTTTTGCCTTATCGACCCCGAAGACGAATGGAAACCAACTGGGGTGAAGATAGAGAAACAAGAGTATGTAGAAGCTGATGCTATTCAGTTATCTTCGGGTTCATTCAATATTCAACAATTAGAAGCTCTGTTCTTGCATCTACCCATTGATATTACTTTTGTGGATGCTAACGATAAAGTGGCTTTCTTCTCACACAGCCCCAATAGAGTATTTGAGCGCAATCGCTCAATCATTGGTCGCGATGTACGGATGTGTCACCCACCCGGAAGCGTGAATATTGTTGAACAAATAATCGAAGACTTCAAGAGTGGTAAAGAAAATAAAGCTGTGTTTTGGATGTCTAACTTTCAAGGAAGATTCATCTATATTGAATATTCTGCTGTGAGAGACAAAGAGAACAATTATTTAGGAGTTGTAGAGGTTACACAAGACATCACACAAATGCGTAAATTGGAAGGTGATCAGCGATTGCTTTCGTACGAGTCTAAATAAATGACTTTTCGCAAGCTTAGTTATTACATTACTTTATTGCAAAGGCTCAGTATATTCTGACTTTACTGCTGTTTAAATAATATCCTAATATAAATGATTATAATTTATAGCGGTGTTTCTAACGAAATACCGCTATATTTGTATTTATTAATCTAATCTGAACAGTATGGGCTTAGTTGAAGTATTTGGCTATTTGAAGAGTATTGACTTAGTTGAAGTGGTTGGCTATTTTGCCATGACCTTTTTAGTGCTTTCATTCATCCCAAAACAGATACTGCGCATTCGTGTAATCAACCTTATAGGTTGTCTTTTTTTTGTAGCTTATGGTATAATGAAAGAGGCTCCCCCTGTTGCTATATCCAACGGGTTTGTAGCAATTATACAGATGTACCATTTGATAACAATGTGGAAGACAAAAAGCATAGAGTAAAGCAAACCCTATCATTTTAGAAATAATAAAAGCGCTAAGAATTTTCTTTTAGCGCTTTCATTGTATTTGATTATATATTTTGGAGTATCACCATTGCTGTATTACTTATACAATAGTAATTATCCCGCCACATTAGTTTTAATCCC
>CAZBVD010000291.1:0-2746 GCA_964495235.1 uncultured Dysgonomonadaceae bacterium
GTCTCAAAACCCACATAACTAAACTGTAAAGCTGTAATACCCTCTGGAACATCAATATTAAACTCACCATCTAAACCAGTTACTACACCGCTTCCAGGACGCTCCTTCATTATAATACTAACACCATATAAAGGTTCATTTGTTTTCTTATCCAAAACCTTACCACTTACATTACGCATAATGTCTTGTAGAACAACTTTTTTCTTCAATACAATTGTTCGATTTGCTTCATATTCTATAGTCACTGGTTCTTCCACCAATATCGTGCGAACCAATTGATTTAAAGCCACATTTTTCAAGTTAATTGTAACTTTTCTCTCAACATTTAAATCGGAATGGCTGTAAAAGAAACGAACATCAGCTTGCTTTGATATTCTATCCAAGACATCATCCAAACGTTCGCTATCAGCTTGAAAGGAAAGCTTTGTTTCAGTATAATCCAAATCCTGTTTGATAGCATATCCATCTCCAATAATAAGGAATGAAAAAACAAGCGTTAGTAGCATTTTAAAACTGACTAGGCGTTTAATCTTCATTTCATTTTTCATAATTTAATATTATAGTTTGATTGATTGTGTAAAACTATTGTAACATATTGAGCAAAGCCTCTTTGTAATCTTTTCTTATATTATACTTCTCCACATATTCTCTGGTTAACAATTCCACTAGTTCAAAATCATTGTGTTGTTGAGAAATTACGTTATATAAATATACATACAAAGCACTATCCAAAAGAGTATCTTCATAAAATGAAATGATTGAATTGTAGTCTTTCTGCAAGTCAGCAGAAAAATAATTGAATGGCTTGTTTTGTTTATGAGCTTCACGGGCTTCCACATATCTCATATACTCTAGTAACCATCCTAGATAAGTAAAACTTTTCAATGATGCTACATCGTCACGCAATTGGTAGTCGTTTAGCACCTCCCAGTAACCTTTAGGAAAAGACTCTTCCAATGGTTTTTTCAGAACATCAGAAGCCATATATGGGTATTTCACTAAATTAGACATAAAGGTTCCTTCTAGCTCAGAGTAGATATAATGATAAGCAAACGGATCTACATCAGCCTTAATAGCCTCCAACATAGTTTTCTCTTTCTCCCACTGCTCAAGCGTCATTTGATAATAATCTTTTGGCGAAACTAGTGTTACCAAAGCAGCCATTGGATTCATCTTATAATGTATCGCAATACGAGAGTTACGCATATCTCGAATAGTTTCGTTTAGAAGAACAGCTTTTTCTGTTCCTGTAATTTCTGCAGTTTTATAAGATGTTCCATCATATTGTATATCAAGGTTGATATCATCACCAGGCGAAACTATTAGCCAGATCCATGCATTAATCTTTAATAGACTAGGCTCATCAAGATCTACTTCAAACACCATCGGATTGCCTTCTCTATAAGTGTAGCTCATATTATTATCAGGATTATCAATAAACTCAAAATTGATTACCTCTCCACTATATCCATTAATAATGGCACTAATTGTAGCAGGCTCGTTAGCCTGACTACAAAAAGCAAAAAGTGTAATTAAAAATAGCAAGTATATTTTCTTCATGTTAAAATGTTTTTTTTAGTTGTGCTTTTAAAACAAACTTTATTTGTTCAATAATCCTTCAATCTTAGAATATAATGGTTTTCCTCTTAAATCAATTGCTTCTATTTTGCCTTCAGGATTAATCAATATAATACTTGGAACACTAAGAACGTTGTAGCTTCGAGCAACAGGGCTCTGCCACATAAGAAAATCACAACCTTGTGGCCAAGTCATATTCATATCTGCAACAGCTTTTTCCCAATCTTCTTTATCTGTATCCAATGAAACACCAATAATCTCGAAATTGTCGCCCTTAAACTCTTCGTATAGCTCTACTACATTCGGCATTTCTCTGCGGCATGGACCACACCATGAAGCCCAAAAGTCTAATAAAACATATTTGCCAGCAAAGTTCTTCAACTCAATCTCATTACCATCTATCCCCATAATTGAAAAAGCCGGAGCTTCTGCGCCCACTTTAAAATCTTTCTGTACAATAACCAAATCTATTGCTTTTGTATATGGATGGTCGTCTAAACTAGGATCAAGTTTGGCACGCATAGCCTTTAGCTCTTGCAAAGAAACCTCTAAACTCATTTCGAATAGTATAATAAATGGAGCAAAAGCCTCATTATTATAATAGTCAACCATATTTTTCTCCATTTCCAGTTTGGTATTATTTAATAAATGCGTACGGCGTTTAAATTCACTATCCTCAAACTCATCACTACCTCGTCCTTTACGCATCCAGTCAGTTGTAGTAGCTAGCATAACACTATCCCTTACAAAATTCACTGATAACTGATGAGCTGCCCATAAATTGTTGTTTACAGTGCCTCTTGAGTCGGCACCTAGAAAAAAATCGGGGCGAAGCTTCATCCTTATATTCCCTGGCTCTAAAAATACTGGAGCTAATTGCCCGTCTTCACTTTTTATAAAATGTATAACTGAATACTCAGGAGCTTCTCCTGTAAAAGTAAAAGCATTATCTATTACTTTGCAGCTATCTATAACAGTTTGAGGTCCATGCAAACCATCCTCTTCTACCAAGTAAACTTTACCCTCATATGGTGCAGTAAAAGTTCCGTTAATTTCATACTTTGTGTTTTTCTTTTGCTCAGCTACCTCTTGAGCATAAACTCCCATTAATAAAAACAGACTAAAGCAAATTGTAATTAATTTTTTCATAGGTAATTTGTTTTTGTTT
>CAZBVD010000292.1:0-2744 GCA_964495235.1 uncultured Dysgonomonadaceae bacterium
CTTGGAATGTGAGCATCTACAACGCATACAGCCAACTCAATCCTTTCTACATATATGTGTGGGACGAATATAAAGAGAATCCTGATACGGGAGAGATACAAAAGAAAAACCTCTTGCGACAATCTACACTCTTCCCCATTATCCCTTCGGTAACCTACACCATTAAATTTTAAGGCGATGAAACAATATATATCTGCACTGCTACTATTCATTCTCACAGGTTGTTTTCTATCCTGCGAAAAAGACATTGCGTTCAAAGGCACCATCACCGACCCATTGTTGGTGCTAAATAGTCTGCTCACGCCCGATTCGGTTGTCTCCGTTCACCTCTCCCAAAGTCGTTTCATTTTGGGGGATATTAAACCATTCATACACATTTCTGATGCCAACGTATCTCTGTTTGTAAATGGCTCACTGAAAGAGCAACTCACCCATGATGCAAACGGGCAGTACATGGGAAGTTACCTACCCAAGCCGGGAGACGAAGTGAAGATAGAGGTAAAAGCCAAAGGCTACGACCCAGTTTCATCTCAAACAGTAATTCCACACAACCCCAATGTGGTGGTAATCGATTCTATTGTTACCGTAGAAGAGTGGGAAAGCGAAACACCCAATCAACCCAATACAATATTCAAGACCAGAAGGCGAAATATGCAAGTACAGTTGAAATTGAAAGATGCGGCAGACCAGGAAAACTATTATTACATAAAAGCCACAATAAACTTTTACCGCCACGGCGAATTAGTGATGCAGGAGGACATAAAATTGAAACTAAGCGAACTATTAAAAAACAACAGTGCTGATAGTGAGAATATATTTGAAGATGTTTTTGGAGATGGTGGGACTACTGACCGAACTGAAAACCTTTTTTCGGATTTGTATGTAAACGGAAAAGAAATATCATTTGATTTCAACTTTGATGATACCCTTGAATCTTCCAAATATGTAAATGGAGAGAAAATAGATAGTCCTCAAGATGACGAGCTGATAGTGGAATATATTATCGAAATTGCTGAAATCTCCAAAGACTTCCACCTATACATTGTATCGGGCAACAAAGCAGCCAATGCCGAAGATGCTGGCTTCTCAGAACCCATTCAGGTGCATTCCAATATCCAAAACGGCCTTGGCATTCTTGGCGCATACAATAGTTATAGGTTTGTATCGCAATTTGAATCGGAGTATTTTCCTTATTATAGGCCGTGGTGAAATATGCGAATAATATATCTTTATATTATCAAATATCTTTATCTTTGATGTAATAGTCAATACAATCAATAGAAACCAGATAACATTATAAATTTTGTAAAGCAAGTAAACTGTTATATGAAAACCAAACTACCTCTTCTATTAACTATTTTAATGACTATGGCCTTATCTATTTCCGCCCAAATAAAAGGCACAATCCATGACAACATGGGTAATCCAATTGAATACGCCAATGTTGCACTTCTCTCATTGCCCGACACCACACTCATTGGTGGCTCGGTAACAGATAGTGTGGGTAATTTCACAATCGCAAGCAATGAGATAGAAAGCACTTTTCTGCAAATCTCGATGTTGGGCTATGAAACACAACGTGTAAAGACTAAAGCTGTGCAAGGCATAGTTTTGCAGCCCTCATCGGAGTACTTAAATGAAGTGGTGGTTGAAGGTGAGCGTCCAGCCCTGAAAGTGGATGAAGGCAAACTTATCTATCACGTGCCATCATTGCTAAGAAACAAACCCGTAACCAATGCTTACGATGCATTGAAGGAGATTCCTGGGGTGATGGAACAAGAAGAAAAACTTACACTTATTGGTGCAAGTGGTATGAATGTATTGCTCAACGGACAGAAAACATAGATGAGCTACCAGCAGTTGATGAACCTGCTGAGAAGCATGCCCATTTCACGTGTCGAAGATCTAGAAATTATGCATAGTGCTCCACCACAATACAACATTAGGGGTGCAGCCATCAATGTGGTGTTGAAACAAACAGCCGATGAAGAGACCGAGAATATGTGGCAAGGAGAAATTGCGGGTGAATACCAACAGCGCACTTATGCAAGTGGAAACGGACGAGCTAGCTTGTTGTATTTGGGAAAGAACATCACTTTTGATGCACTTTATTCTGACCGATATACAAAAGGCGTAAACCGCGAATATAAAACCAACGATCATACTGTAGGTAATGAGCTACATTACATTACAGAACAAAACAGAGGTGTCAGCAGAAACAATACACACAATGTGCGCACAGCACTGGGTGTTACACTTGCCAACAAAGACAGAATAGAATTGGCATATACAGGTATGTTTGATAGCCCCAAAGGGCATCGCATTGCAGATATTGCTATTGACGATAAGAAGATTCACAGTGATATGGAAACCTCTGGCCCATCAAGATTGAATAACCTGAAAGCTGATTACACATCACATTTCGGACTATCGGCAGGGATTGATTACACGAACTACGATGATAAGTCGCAACAAGATTTAAGTGATACACCCCTTTCTGAAACGGATCAAACCGAAAGGTATATATCTGATTCGCATCAACAAATAAACAAAGTATTTGTATATGCCAATCAAAAACATGCCCTGCCAAATAGTTTAAGTATCAATTATGGGATGAACTACTCGCATGCAGCTTCTAAAAATATATCAGAGGCAAATATTAATGACGAGTCGTATGAACCCTCCACATTTCAAAACCGCCAGTATGAAAACATCTGGAATGTGTTTGCAGGTTTCTCAAAATC
>CAZBVD010000293.1:0-2741 GCA_964495235.1 uncultured Dysgonomonadaceae bacterium
AACAGCTTGCAATGGGACTGGGAAAAGGGTGCAACTATAAAACTACCGCTATACAATTTTTATTCAGAAGTTGTAAAGCTATCGCCTTTCAACAAAGACCAGTGTTTGGTGCTATGGATATATAACGATGCTCCGAGTGAGGGTTTTGTAAACCTTACTGTGTCGGGTAGTAACTTAGGTGCAATATCTAGTAAGTTTTACTTAAACTATACTGGATGGAGAACGGCACATATTCCTTTGTCACAAATGGATGGAAAAGCACCACAAAGAGGTGAGTTCAATCCGTATGAATGGTTAGAAATAGAGGTTCCGGAGAATCATCCTGAGAGCAAAGGTCGCTATTTTATAGATGACGTGTACACAACAATGCTTGAGGAGCGACGCCCCTCTGCCGACTTTCAGGCTCCATATATAAAAGCTTTTTTTAATGGAGGCGAGTATGCTACACAATGGTTAGACCAAGAAGAAGTGCCTACAAAAGAGCAGATTGCAATAAAGCAAATTCCTATTTCTAAGGGCGAAGTTGAATCGTTTGAAAAGCTATATCAAACCGAGTTTGAGGAAATGACTCAAAAAATAAAAGATAAAGGTTTAAACAATAAAAAGTTTTCAGCAATTCAAGAGCAGTTCAATGAGCTTGGAATTAAACTAAACACACACGATGGGAAAAACTATTTGCAAGGGCCTTATGTAGCTCTGGCAGGAGAGGGACTTCCTAAGAATATAATAGAAGAAAATACTGAATCAAAGAAATTCATTCGTCTTGGAAGTTTTCAAAACATACTACATTCAATAGCCGAAGGATACCATAGAAGTACAGACCAGGAGCAGAAAAAAGCTTTGAAAGAGTACTTTATGCTGGCTACAAGAATATACTTGCAGTCGGGCTGGGCCGAAGGAAGTAACATGGGAACACTTCACCACTTTGGATATAGCACAAGAAAACTGACTCCTGCATTTTTCATGATGAAAGAAGAACTACAGGCCGAAGGATTGCTTGACGAAGTAGCGCGCAGTTTAAACTGGTACAACGTAGCATATGTAGTAAATGATGATACGCACAGTAATCCAGACCTCGATTTATTCAATACAGTACTCCCCCCTCACTTCTTATCAGCAATGATGCATCCAAAAAAAGAAGACGCTGCACGACATTTAAAATTGCTCTCAGCATGGCTTTCTCGCACCTTTGCAGACAATGCAAAGAACGGAGGCTTTAAGCATGATGGCACTGCATGGCATCACTGGGGACATTACCCTGCCTACACAAACACAGCTATAGACAATGCTGTAATGATTACAAATAAACTAACTCTGGCAGATTTTCCATTGTCTAAAGATGGCCTTGAAGCATTGCAAAATGCAGTAAAAACTGTTATGCTATATAGTCAAGGCAACACCATACCAACAAGTTTAAGTGGAAGACATCCGCTTACTGGAACTCACAAAAAGTTTATCAACTCTGATTATCTTGCAACATTTGTGAACATTGCACCCATAGACAATGAGCTGAAAGAGCTGCACAAATATCACACTTCTAATAATGAATATGTTGGTCACTGGACACTGCCCTACTCGGCTATGAACCTACACAGACGAGGCAACTATTTAGTGGGTGTGAGAGGTTTTGGGATATATTCATGGGGTTCTGAGGTATACAACTTTAACCGTTTTGGTCGCTACCAATCATACGGAACCATAGATATACTCTATAAAGATGATGAGCAGATAGCTTATGAAGGCTATGATTGGAACTTGTATCCAGGTACAACAATTACCTATTTGCCATTAGAAGAGTTGGAGGCACCACTACCAGTATTTATGGTGAAGAGTCTATCGCGCTTTGCAAACGGTGTGCAAGATAAAGAGGGAATGAACGGCGCTCATGGATTTATTTTAGACGAATCGATACTCGTTAACATAGACCCAGCATACGAAGAGGTGCCTACCAAAGAGAAGCTACAAGCAAGAAAATCCACCTTCTTTATGGATGACATAGTGCTAAATATTGGAACAAATATAACGGGACAAAACAGTGAGCACCCTGTTTATACAGTTGTTGCACAAGAAGGTCTTGCAGCAAATGAAAGAGAAGCCACAATAGGCGGTGAGAAAATTGATAAATTCCCCTTTGAAGGTAAATTAACTGGCAAACAGATGCTTTATGATGGAAAACGCAATGGCTACTTGGTTTTAGATGAAAACAGCGCGCTAAATGTGAGCATGAAACAACAAGTAAGCAGAGGCGACGAAGCCACCTTTAATGAGTTGCGTAAACCTCCTCGTGGTAAGAAAGATGGAAAAGTGAATATGAGAAGAGAGCCCGAAACTAAAGGCGATTTCTTTACTGTAACACTTAACCATGGTGTACAGCCAACCGATGCTGAATATATGTATGCAATATTGCCTGGTGTAAACAAAGATGAGTTTAACCGTAAAGCAACTCAAATAATGGAAAATCCAGAGCTTTACTATCACGTTATTTCAAGAAAAAGTAACTTGCATGCTGTAAGAGATATTAGGAACAATGCGGAGACATATATTTGCTACGAAGCACAACAATTGATTCCTCATGCTAACTTGCATGAAGTATCTGAGCCATGTTTGGTTATGTTTAAATATGACGACACAAACAGTCAGTCGGTTTCGGTTGCTCTGCCCGATTTGCATCAATCGGCTTATTCTCGTGAACAAAAAGACAAACAATGGACAAGTGCACCGCATAATCTAACACTTACTTT
>CAZBVD010000294.1:0-2723 GCA_964495235.1 uncultured Dysgonomonadaceae bacterium
AAAGAAGAGTTATTTGTTCAATCCAAGGACATAAGATTGAGAAAAGAAGAGTTATTTGTTGAGTCCCATCTCAAAGGATTAGAAAAAGAAGGCTTAAAACTTGAATCCCATCAAAAAGGATTAGAAATAGAAGACTCAAAATTGAAAATCTATACTCAACCTATAAAACAACAAACCAGCCAACCGATATCTCTATATTCTAAAAATTGTGTAGTTTTGTCAATATAACAAATCTAATGTATCAATTTAAAACCTTAATAAACATGCGTAGAAAAAATTTACTTCTATTAGTTCCAATACTCTTGCTTTTTGCATGCTCTACTCCCCCATCGCAACCTACCGAAATGGAATGGGCAATAGTTGTGCACGGTGGTGCTGGTAGTCTTGTAAAAAACGAAGCGATGAAAACTCAATACGAAACACATTTGCTTGAGGCTATTAAACTGGGCAGCAATATGCTAAGGGATGGCGCTACAGCATTGAATGTAGCGGAGGCTGTTGTTGTGTATATGGAAGATTGTCCAATATTTAATGCAGGCAAAGGGGCAGTGAAAACTATAGATGGAACGCATGAGTTAGATGCAGCCATTATGGATGGTTCTAATTTAAAAGCCGGAGCCATTGCTGGAGTGAAAGATATTAAAAACCCCATAAAGTGTGCTCGCCTTGTAATGGACAGCACAGAGCATGTGTTTTTGATTGGCGAGGGAGCTTCGTTCTTTGCACAATTGCAAGGATTAGAAATGGTGGACAATGACTATTTTTCTACGCAACGACGTGAAGAACAACTAGAAAGAATAAAAAACAAAGAAGAGGAGACAAATCCTAAAGGAACAGTTGGTTGTGCAGTAAAAGACAAGCAGGGCAACCTTGCTTCAGCTACCTCAACGGGCGGAATGTCTGGCAAGAAATGGGGACGTGTAGGCGATGTACCTGTTATAGGTGCAGGAACTTATGCTAACAACAATACTGCTGCTATTTCTGGTACTGGCCATGGAGAATATTGGATTCGCCGTGTGGTTGCTTATGATATTAGTGCATTAATGGAATACAAAGGGATGTCGCTTCAAGGAGCATCTGAAGAGGTTATCTTCAACAAAATTTCTCCAATGGGTGGTGGAGGAGGTATAATAGCTGTTGATAAATTAGGGAATATATCAATGGTATTCAACACAGATTTAATGCACCGAGCTTGGGCTAAATCGAATGGAGAGTATGGTGTGGGAGTTGCAAAGGGTGAAGAAAAGAGATATTCAAAATAGACAATAAGATATTCAAAAACATGCTCTCAATAATAATTTTACTTAAACTAATCTTAAATGGAAACAATAAATACTACTAAATAGCTAATTGAGAATTTAAATAAACTAGAATTCTATTTGACATCAAATGATGAAGATTTAACAAAAACCACTGTTGGTAAAGGATGGTATATGTTTTCTTGCATATCAAGTTGATGACGAAATACGCTTTGCACCTAGCGGATTCATTGGTTATAGAAAAACAGTATTGAGAAACACGACCATAATTTAGGTAAACACGGTAGTATAACAAACAATGTAATCTCAAAAATTCTTTCAAGCAAACCTCTCTCAAATAAAAAACTTGAAGCTGAATACAAAATTTACTGTCTTAATCTATGAATTACTCCTAATAGAACAGGTTCATTTGGACATAAACGAAAATATGGAATACTAAAAATAGAATCAGGCTCAGAAGAGAATTTAGAAACAATGGGGGAGTTTCCAGAATGAAGAATTGTAGAAAGAAAGCATAAAATGCGAGAACGCAATTCAAAAGTAATTAAATTATCTAAAGCCAAATTCATGTCTAAACATGGTAGGCTTTATTGTGAAGTATGTAAATTTGATTTTGAGAAGAAGTATGGAGTTATTGGAAAAGATTTTATTGAAGCCATCACACAATACCGGTTAGCGATATGATCGAAGGAGATTCTACAAAAGTTAAAGATATTGCAATCCTTTGTTCAATTTATCACAGAATGCTTCATAAAAGAAGGCACTGGCTATCAATGAAAGAATTGAATCAAATAATAAAAGAATAACAAACATATGAACTTCATCGCTCATTAGTCTTATTGCTTGGTCTATTTCATATAGTTTGTCATCTATTTTTTTTAGTAGTTTGGCTAAGTATTCTTTCTCTTTTATCTCTTCGGCCATATATTGATGGTGTCTCTATCTTGTATATTGCCAACAAAAATTGTTGTGAAACAGCAAAGTTGCAAAACTCAATACTGCATGACGAAGAGAACGGTCTCTCATTTTATATTCAGCCCATTTCACAAACTCTAGTTTAACTATTTTCTAAGCGTTTTTGAATTTTATCTAACTCTTCAAGTGCATCAAACTCTGTTCTGTTTTTTTTAATTAAGTTATCAGCTCTTTATAATATTGAGTTAAAAAAGAGATTTAATAAACCACTTTCTTTCTCATAATAGAAAATAAATTCGCATTTGTATGATCTGTTACATTTAACCCCGAACAGAAACTTTAGACAAAAAAACAGTTTTACTGCACCTTTATCAAAAATAGCTATCAATAATTAACATTAATAAATCTCTTCTGTTATATTTCAAAATAAAAAATCCGCATCTTTGTATTAAAACAAACGATTGTGAATTTTAAAGACAAAGAACTTATCATTTTAGATTTGGATGGCACACTGATTGACAGTAACCCCGATCTTACATTGGCAGTCAA
>CAZBVD010000295.1:0-2718 GCA_964495235.1 uncultured Dysgonomonadaceae bacterium
GCTCAAAATTCTGCCACTAACTTATAAAGTGGTATAACTAAATGGGGCAGGTCATCTTTAACGTATGTTGAATACAACACTTCAATTATATTTATCCCCCCAAATTATCTAACTACAGTTCAGTAACAAGGGCATCAAGGAAGCATTTATGCATGATAGAATTTTTTTTGAAAACTTTTCTCCTGATCACATAAAAGATATTTTTAATACACGAATACGATTCTCTGCGGGGACTGGCATAGATAGGATCACTTGGAAAGATTTTGAAAAACAACCTAACGTCTATGAAGTGATTAGCGAAAAAGTACAAACTGGAGAATACAGCTTTTCTCCCTATCTAGAGAAGCTCATTTCTAAGGGAAGAAAGAAATACCCTAGAGTCATTTCTCTCCCTACTATTAGAGATAAAATAACTTTAACAATCATCAACAACTATCTACAAAAAGAATTTCCTCATTGTGTTCCACGAGCAATACCTAATCAAAGAATAAAAAATGTTCTTCAATTTCTTAAGTCATCGCCCAATATGGCATCTATTATTAGAACAGATTTTACTAATTTTTATGGTTCTATTGAGCATAGTATCTTGTTATCCCAGCTAAAAAATATAGATGTACATATTGTCAACCTTATTTACAAAGCAATATCAAACCCCACAGTCCCAACCAATACGCCACACAAAGATAGAGAAAAGTTTATTCAAAAAGTAGGTATCCCGCAAGGGTTGCCAATTTCAAACATTCTTGCAGAAATATATATTCATAGCTTTGACGCTGTTATAAAAAAACAATGTCTATTTTATGACAGATATATTGACGATATCCTTGCGTTTTCGCCATATCCGGAAAAGTTATTAGAGGTATTAAAAAAAGAATTTTCGAAAGTTAACCTCTCTTTCAATAGAGAAAAAACAAGTGTTAGCAGTTTAGAAGATGGCACAATATATCTTGGTTACAAGATATCAAAAATAAATATATCTGTTAAGAAATCAACTTTTGAAAAGCTTTTATCAAATATTGATAAAATATTCGCTGCTTACAAATTTGAAATACGAAAGGTTAGGGTAAAAATAAAAGATAAAAAAAGTACGGAGTATAAAAAACAATTAGAGTTACTTAGAATAAACCTTGTCGAAGATTTAAACATAAAAATAGCGGGAGCATATTACGCTGAAAAACGTTATGGGTGGGTTTTTTATTTCTCTGAAATCACCGACTTGTCACTCTTATATCGAATTGATGCTTATGTTGAGAAAAAATTTAAAAAATTAAAGTTGTCAAAAAGTGATAAAAAAATAAAAAAGATATCGCGTGCGTATTTTCATATCAAAGGAGGAACATCAAAAGATTACAGTCATAACTTCGACCTTGCAACGCATAGGGAGATGTTGGTTGTTTTAAAAAATAGAGGCTTAATGTATGAGTGGGAAGAATCATTAAGTTCAGATGAAATAATGTCTCGATATTACAAGTATGTTAGCCGGAAAATTTTTGAGCTTGATGAAGATTTGGGAAGAGCGTATTAGTAAACTCAGGGCTCGCTCAATTTATTGAGAACCTCAAAAGAGGTATTCTAAGCTATCGTTTATCGCTGCAAGTGCAGAACACTTTAGTGTACTCTTCTTTCTTTCGAGCCCTTTTAATTTTAAAGGAGCAATATGCCCACAGCAATCGATGACCTCAAAAATAAGGCATATAAAACAGCAAAAGCTCGTTTCAATGCTGCCACCCGGATTGAATCTAGACAAAAGTCCCTTGTTCATTTTATCACGTTTTTGACCAGCATTCAAATTGCAGCTTCAATTGCGCTCTTAACTGCTAGCAACCATCCTTACGCAAGTCTAGGTGCGTGTATTTCCATTAGCTTTTCTGTATTTATTGCAATTATTTCAAATTCTGATTCTATCAGTAAAGATGTTTTGCATGCCCACCTACTTCACAAATGTGGAATGGATTTGATGCGACTGCATGATAAAATTAAAGCAGACACTAAAGCTGAAGACAATACTGTAGGGTATACAGAAGAATACAGTAACATTATTAACGACTGCTCTCTCAATCATGACTCTGTTGACTTCCATAACGCGGAAAATCAAATAAATCCAGATAGATATAAATGGAGTTGGTTGATGGCGAAATTTAAAACATATCGGTTGGTTTTAAGCTACATACTCTATACGGTTGCATTATCTACTATCTCTTACATTATTATAAGTGCCTCGAATAAGATCATTTAAGACTAAGGTTCTTTATAAATAAAACATGTTCCATAGTCCCCTGCCTTAAGCGCCTAGCGCCTCGCAAAATCTTTATGGTTCCCTTCTTGCATGTTTCGGCAATCATCGGATGCTGGACGGTCTAAGCTGTCATTACATCAAGCAGGCGTTGCTTGGTAAGCATCCCATATTTAGTCACTTTTAAAAGTAGAGCCTACGCCACTTGTTTGAGTTCCATGGCTGGAGTGATGCCACCGATCTCCATGTGAGGTAGCTCGTCATTGTACCTCCAAATCCAGCTGGTAGCAAAGTCTTGTATCTCTGCAAGAGATGCAAAGGGATATTGATTGAGCCAATCACAGCGAACCGTCTTATTATACTGTTCGATGTAGGTATTTTATTGCGGTTTACCCAGTTGAATATAGTATAGAGTAATTCTTTTGATCTGAGTGACCTGGCCCCCCAAAACTGGTCCATTCTTTAAGTTAGTCTTAGAATGGGCT
>CAZBVD010000296.1:0-2717 GCA_964495235.1 uncultured Dysgonomonadaceae bacterium
ACTAAAGATAAATGGATACGTGGTTTATGTTATTACGATGCTGGATCGCGTAGTTTTTACACTAAAAACAAACCGATTAACCATCCAGATGATCTAGCAGGTCTTAAAATTAGAGTTATGAATAGTGTTACTGCTATACAGATGATTCGTGCATTGGGCGGATCGGCTACACCTATTTCTGCAGGTGAGTTGTATACAGCGCTATCAAGTGGGGTTGTAGATGGAGCGGAAAATAATCCTCCAACATTTGATACTTCACACCACTATGAAGTTTGTAAATATTATTCATTAGATGAGCATACTACTATTCCTGATGTGTTAGTAATGAGTGATGCTGTTTGGGGGAAGTTAAGTGAGCAAGAGCAAAAATGGTTGCAGCAAGCAGCAAATGAATCTGTGGTAAAGCAACGTCAACTTTGGCATGATAAAGAAATTGAATCTTTAGAGAAGCTTGCAGCGGCTGGAGTTGAAATTAGTTATCCTGATAAAGAGCCTTTTATTGATAAAGTTCAACCTTTGTTAGAGAACTATAAAAACAATAAAGTTGTTTATTCTTATATAGAGCGAATTCAGGCTGTTAAGTAAGCTATTCTTTGGGTTTTATTCTAGTTTGCTGAAAAGATAAATACAATTGCTAGCAACTGTATTTTATTTATAATCTATACGATTTAATTGACACTTTTATAAAACTCAATTACTAAAAAATGAAAAAAATAATAGATGTTTAATTTGATTGAAAATTATGAAATTTAGAAAAGTTGTTGACAAAACTTTAGAATGGATGCTTGTGTTTTTTATGAGTATTCTTGTATTAGACGTGCTTTGGCAGGTATTCAGTAGGTATATTATGAGTTCTCCAAGTAGTTATACCGATGAGTTGGCTGGCTATCTATTAATTTGGGTGGGAATGTTAGGTGCTGCATATGTTGCAGGAAGAAATGAGCATCTCGCTATAGATTTACTTCTTCAAAGAAGTTCACCTGAGAGAAGATATAAGCTTGAAATGATTATTAGCGTGATAATAATTATTTTTGCTATTACTGTAATGATTGTTGGTGGATCATGGTTGGTGTCTACTCGTTTATATCTTTCAGTAAAATCATCAGCTTTAGGTGTACCATTAGGATATGTTTATCTAGTACTTCCTATTAGTGGATTGCTGATTACCTACTTTAATATCGACAATATGTATAACATGGTTAAAGCCAACCGAAAAAAATAAAATAACATGGAATTATTTGGAATATTTGTTCTAGTTTTTAGCTTTATAGTTTTACTTGTACTTGGCGTGCCTATTGCATTTAGTATTGGTGTATCTGGCATTTTAACCATGTTGGTAAGTATAGACGTTATGCCTGCACTAACTACATTTTCACATAGAATGGCTACTGGGCTGGATAGTTTTGCTCTGTTAGCTATTCCATTCTTTATACTCGCAGGTAATTTAATGAATAGTGGAGGGATAGCTATTAGGCTCATCAATTTTGCTCGTGTATTGGTTGGAGGAATCCCAGGTGGTGTAGCTGTTGTTAATGTGGTGGCTAATATGCTGTTTGGTGCTATTTCGGGTTCGGCTGTAGCATCTGCATCAGCAATTGGTAGTATTATGCAACCAGAAATGAAGAAGGAGGGTTATCCCGAAAACTTCAGTGCAGCTGTAAATATTACTTCTGCTACTACTGGCATGTCCATTCCGCCTAGTAATATTCTTATTGTTTATTCTTTGGCTAGTGGTGGAGTATCTATTACAGCACTTTTCTTGGCAGGATATATTCCTGGAATTTTAACAGGTATTGGTATAATAATTACTGCTTTAACCATGCTTATATATAGAAAAAATGGTGCAAAAGCTGCTTTAAAAGGAGTTGGGGTTTTTGCTTTAATTATTGTTGGGTTATTATTACTGCTTAGAGGTGCTATTTATTCTAAAGCTACTTTTTCTTCAGAAACAAACAGAATATTTCTCATTGTTGCTGCAGTAGTCTTAGGTGGTTGGGCAATTTTTAGATCAATTAAGAATAAAGAAAAAACTATTGATGGAACAAAAAAGTTTTTAGATGCTATTCCTAGTTTGTTCATGCTTGTTATAGTTATTGGTGGTATTATAGCTGGATTATTTACTGCTACAGAAGCTTCTGCAATTGCAGTTCTTTATTCTTTAATATTGGCTTTTGTATATCGTCAGATACAAGTAAAAGATTTACCAGATATTATTTTACGCTCTGTGAAAACCACTGGTGTAGTAATGTTGTTAATAGCTACATCTTTAGCTTTATCATGGATAATGGCTTATTTAAATATACCTCAAAATGTGAGTGCATCTTTAATTGCGCTTACTGACAACCCTATTATGATATTGCTTATAATCAATATTATTCTATTATTAGTAGGTATTTTTATGGATATGACTCCAGCTGTTTTAATTTTTACACCAATTTTCCTTCCTATTGTTACAGCCTTAGGTATTGATCCAATTCATTTTGGTATAATTATGGTGCTCAACCTTAGTGTAGGACTTTGCACACCTCCAGTGGGTGCTGTATTGTTTATTGGTTGTAGTGTAGCTAATCTTAGTATTGATAAAGTGCTTAAACCATTAGTGCCAATGTTTTTATCAATGATTGTAGTTTTATTACTAGTGACATATATACCTGATATTGCATTGTGGTTGCCTAAAGTTTTTGGAGTAATGGGTAATTAAATAATAAATATTTATA
>CAZBVD010000297.1:0-2715 GCA_964495235.1 uncultured Dysgonomonadaceae bacterium
GGTCACTGAGCTTGTCGAAGTGTGGTCACTGAGCTTGTCGAAGTGTTGATTATTTATCATCAAAACAAAGACGCAAAAAGAAATAAACTTATAGATGCAAATAAAAAAGTGCCTGATAGTTTTAATAAAACCAATCAGGCACTTTAATTTAATATTTAGATAGCCTTTAGCACTTTAGCAAATGATTTTTTCATTTATTGCTTTAACAAAGCATTGTCTATTGCCTCTTTAGATAGCTTCTTAGTACATAAGAACCAGTCGTAACAGGTTATACCTTCTTCTCTACCTTCCATTCTATCTTTGGCTACACCACAAGATCCTGCTGGAGGAACAATAACATCATCACCTGGACGCCAATCAGCTGGTGTGGCTACGCCAAACTCTTCTGCTGTTTGTAGTGCAATAAGAGCTCGCTTGATTTCGTCGAAGTTGCGACCCAATGACTGTGGATAATAAATAATAGCTTTAATAATTCCTTCAGGATTAATAAAGAATACAGCTCTCACAGCTTGAGTTTCACTTTCTTCGGGTTGAACCATACCGTATTTTTTGGCAACGTTCATACTAATGTCTTCAATCAAAGGAAATTTCACCTCTACGTTTTTCATTCCCTTGAATTCAATCTTCTCTTGAATTGTTCTTAACCATGCAATATGACTAAACAACCCATCGATTGATATTCCCACCAGCTTACAGTTAAGAGCATTAAACTCATCTTCCATTACTGCAAACTGCATGAACTCTGTAGTACACACAGGAGTAAAATCAGCAGGATGACTAAATAAGATAACCCATTCACCAGCGTAATCGCTTGGGAAATTGATATCACCTTGTGTTGTTTTGGCTTTAAAAGCAGGAGCTTTAGTTCCAATAAAAGGCATAAGGTTTACCTCTTTGTTTTCTTGATTTAAATCCATTTGTCTAAATTTTTAATTGTTTATTTATACGTAAAATTTGACTTAGCTCAAAGATATAAAAAATATTTCAGCAAAAACAAAAACTTATTACTGAAAAGTATAAATAAAAAAGTTAATTCTAGGAGAGTATTAAGCAGAAAAAAGCTAAATCGTATTGATTTAGCTTTTTCCTGCTTAATGTATAGTCTACCTTTCGGTAAATTGCAAGTTAGTTTTCTCCTTTACGGGAAGAATAACTTATCTTAAGAGCATAAGCTCTTCTTAATGCTTGTTTTACCTCTGTTACATAACGCATTTGAGTGTCTTCATCTGCTTTAATAGATACTGTCATAAATTGCTGGTCTGCTTCACTAAGCATGTTTCTTTCCGATGCAATATAATCATGTATATCTTCTACTTCAGCAAACTTATCATTCAGCTGCATAAATGTACCAGTACCAAATTTTGGATCCACTGGTTGTCCCATATAAATATAGGTAACCAAGGACTTCTTCTCTAGCTTCTGTACTTCTGATGCTTCAGGAATCCTAAACTTAACCATCAATGTAACTTCTCTCATAGTTGTTGTAACCATAAAGAAAAATAAAATTGCAAAAATCATGTCAGGTAAAGAAGAGGTATTTAAAGCTGGCATCTCACGTCCGCCCGATTTATTAAATTTTCCCATTATTTCTTTCCTCCATAACTTTTTGGTTCAGCCTCAGAAATTCGCTGAGGATATACCTTGTTGATTAAATCTTTCTCATCTATTAGAAGCTCTTCGTACGATTTGTTATAGTACCTTCTTGCTGCTTCTTCCCTTAGTTCATTATAAGCTTTAACCAGTTCGTTCTGAACTGCAAGATATATTTTATAGCTTGTAGTGTTGTCATTTTGAAGAGATATTACGTGGTCTTTAGTTACACGTAGTGTTCCTACAGGCGCACCAAAATTTTCTTCAAAAAGCTCAGGTAAATCCTCATCATTGTTAGTATTTACTACAAACTCTTTCACTTTATCTTTTAAGCTTTGTTTTCCTGTTTTACCTTGAAGTTCTCTTATATTATCATAGTGGGTATCTCCGACCATTGTTTGGTTTAGGGAGTTAACTAACACTATCATAAGATTACGTCTTTGGACTTTCATCTCAGAGAGTTGTTCTTCGTCCTGTGGAGGTGGTGGAAGGCGTCTTGCCAATCCACTATCGGTATCCATTGAAGAGGTAACAAGGAAAAAAATAAGCAAAAGGAAAGCAATATCAGCCGTTGAGCTGGTATTTACATCAGGTACTTTTCTTTTCTTTGTAGCCATATTTTTATGTTGTTTTTTCTGGAAACATTAGTTTATTTCCGTTTACCTATTCTTTTGATTACAGGACTGAATAACATTGCTAAGATAGTTAAAGTCATTAGGATATATACTGAATAAATCCACATATCCGTCAATTTTAATCTAGCACTTACATTATCAGGTCCTTCGTATCCAAGGATATTTAATGGTGTTCCATCTCCAACAGAATAAGCAATTACCAACAATATAGCAAAAACAGCTAACATAATCAATGAGTTAATAGCTTTTTTTCTATTATATCTCAAGTTGTTGATAAAACCAAATACTGAAAATGCAAACACTGAAAATACTGTTACTCCTAACAGTATATATATCCAATAAAGTAGTCCGTCTGTGAAATTAGGCTCGGCTATACCGACTAATTCCGCATATTGATTTTCAGGTGAAACATTACCACCAAGGAAGAACATTGCTATTAAAGCAAGTGTTACAGCAGTCAAGGCATATAATGTCCAACGCGAAATTCTTG
>CAZBVD010000298.1:0-2705 GCA_964495235.1 uncultured Dysgonomonadaceae bacterium
AGTCCTGTTTCTTCGTCAATTGTAAAGAGAGCTTCTATTTTGCCATGGGCAATATCTTTAGAGGCTAAAACTGCCAACTGGGCTGCCACCCCAATACCATTATCGGCACCAAGGGTAGTTCCTTTTGCTTTTAACCAATCTCCTTCTATAACCGTTTCTATGGGGTCGTTGTCGAAGTCATGCTCTACATCGGCGTTTTTCTCACATACCATGTCTACATGCGACTGGAGAATAATTGTTGGAATATTTTCTTTCCCTTTAGTTGCCTCTTTTGTAATTAACACATTGCCGGCTTTGTCTTGTTTAGCTTCTAGTTTGTGTTCTTTTGCAAATTCTAGCAAGTAGGCTAATATTTTCTCTTCTTTTTTTGAAGCTCGAGGTATTTGTGTTATTTCATAAAAATAATTCCACAACTCGGTTGGTTTTAAATCTTTGATTGTCATACTTCTAAAGTTTTTACAACATGTATTATTAACTGTTTACCAAGATAGTTGCTACTTTTGTCATTGTCAATCAATATTGGTTGATTACATTTAGTAGTAGCATAGAAAGTAATCTTATTCTGTAAATTTACGAGAAATATTTAGGAGCACAAAAAATTTTGTATCTTTAAGATGAAATCTCGCAAATAATTATCTATTTAAACTATCTTTGCCCTTCAAATAATAAAAAAACAATGGTACAATCTATCATCATATCAATAATTGTGTTAGCTATAGCTATTTTGCTTATGGGTGTAAGAATATTTTTCACCAAAAAAGGAACATTTCCAAACACACATATCAGCGGTAGTCAACCCATGAAAGATCGTGGTATAACTTGCGCTTCTTCGCAAGAACGTGATGCGCGAGAGCATGTTAGCCCAATTATGGAAATGCTTAAATCGGATAATTTATAAATTTATATATTAAGATGAAAAATAACTACGTTATTAGCGGTATTCTTGCCGCTGCATTAATTTTACTTTACATTTTACATTTTACATCGAAACCAAGCAACGATGGAGATCAAATTAAGATTAAATATTCACCTGGTGATAGTATTACCCTACCTATAGCTTATGTAAATGTAGATTCATTATTGATGAATTACAACTTTGCTAAAGATCTTAACGAAGCACTAATGAGAATTGAAGAAAACTCACGTGCAACGCTTACACAAAGAGAGCGTCAGCTGCAAACAGCAGCACAAGACTTTCAGCGTAAGTTGGAAAACAATGCTTTTTTGACACAGCAACGTGCAGAGGAAGAGCAAATGCGTATTCAGAAAATGGGTGAAGAATATCAGCAAATGGCACAAAAACTGAGCAATGAACTAGGCCTTGAGCAGCAAAAACTCAACATTCAGTTGTCGGACAGCATTAGAGGAGCATTGAAGGATTACAATGATAAAAGAAACTTTGAAGTAATTCTTAGTAATACTGGTTCAGACAATATTCTCTTGGCACATCCTAAGTATGATATTACTGATGAGGTGATTGTTTTCTTAAATAAGCGTTACGGACCTGCAACATCAGTCTCCGAAGATAAGAAGTAATACACTATCAGTTGTGCAAAGAAGCACAATCAAACTTACCATTCATCTGTTAGAAGATGGTATTTAGAACAATATAATAAGGTGCTTTAGAGCTCATGCTAGATGTGAGACTTTAAAGCACCTTTTTTGTACTCAAAAAACAAGACCTAGTTAAATAAAGTAATCATTATGCATTAGCCTGCATTATTCAAGATATATGAGACATTGGCAAAAATATATACAGAAGCATCAAGCATATAATAAATATGCTGTACCTGACGACTTTAATTACGGTATGGTAGTAGTTATTCCTTGTTTTGATGAGCCCGATGTGTTAACCACGCTCAAGAGCTTAATGCAGTGTGCCCCAACGCAGCATCCAGTAGGCGTATTGGTGGTAGTCAACTCTAGTGAACTTTCTGATGAAACTATAATAAAAAAAAATAGGGCAACATATAAAAACTTAATTGCCTTTGCAGAAGAGCACAATCAGCCACAGCTCTCTTTTCATGCACTGCTATGTGAGAGTTTGCCTCGCAAGCATGCTGGAGTGGGTCTGGCACGGAAAATTGGAATGGAGTGGGCGGTGAGGGGCTTCTTGCAATCGGGCAATTCAGATGGTGTTATTATATCATTAGATGCTGACTGTACTGTATCTGAAAACTATTTACAGTTGATAGAAACTCAGTTTGCGGTTTATAGTCCTAATTGCTGTGTGTTAAACTTTAAGCATCGCACTAGGGGTAATAGCCATGCTTTGCAAAATGCCATAGAGCAATATGAGGACTATATGTGGTATTTCCGCAATGCACTCAAAGCAATTGATTTCCCTTTTTACTATCACACTATTGGCTCAGCGTTTGCCGTGTTGGCCGATGTCTATGTGCGTACCGGAGGAATAGGGCGCCAACAGGGAGGAGAAGACTTTTACTTTCTTCAGAAAGTGTTCTTTTTAGGGAAAACTACTGAGCTGATGAAAGCATATGTGTATCCTGAAGCTCGATTTTCTGATCGTATACCTTTTGGAACTGGTCCAGCTTTGGAGAAGATTTTGGCAACGGATGATGGGCTTCTGCGTGTTTACTCGGTGGAGGCTTTTCAAGCATTAAAGAATTTCTTTCTTTTGCGTATAAAATTCTACAAACAAACCGAAGAGGTGGTTTCTACTTTAATAGAAAATACGCATATAT
>CAZBVD010000299.1:0-2681 GCA_964495235.1 uncultured Dysgonomonadaceae bacterium
GAAAGAGATATCAAAATATTACCACTATGTCCATTTGCCAATGCAATGTTTAAGAGGCTAGCAGATATTCAAGATGTGTTGAAGGCTTAGCAAGAAAAGAAAGTAAATAGGCAATACTTTTAAATAGTAATTGCTTTCAATAAGTTACGTTACTACTAAAAATAACGCAGTCGTAGATTAAAAGTGACTGTGTTTATTTTTAATAGTTGGTGAGATATATAAAATTCTCATAATGCAACTTGAAATATTCTACTGAATCTATTGTTGAGGTAATGTGTGCTATATAAGATTGGATGATGAAGGTGGATTAATTTCTGTTTAATGGATTTATACTATTCTGAATTGTTGTATCTTTATTGCATAAACTAATTGCAGACGTTTATTAGTAATATAAAATTATAAAACATGGGCATATATACACTACAAATAATAAAAACCATTATTTTAATTGTGGCTTATTTAGCAGCAAAGTTTTTCACTAAAAGGCTTATTAAAAAAGTAGGACTTAGGTTTAGCTATCAATTGGGTAGAATAAGAATAACTAATAAAATAGCAAATGCTTTATTGGGGATATTGGCATTTGTTTTTCTAATGCTTATCTGGGGAATTAAACAATCAGATTTGGTGGTATTTCTCTCTACAACATTAACAATTTTAGGAGTCGCGTTTTTTGCACAATGGTCGCTTATCTCTAACATCACTTCTACATTAATTATCTTTTTCAATCATCCTATCAAAATTGGAGACCCTTTAACTATAATGGAGAAGGACTACGAAATAGAAGGGGTGTTGAATGATATTGGTGTGTTCTTCATTACTATAAAAACGAAAGATGATAAGAAAATAACAATGCCGAGTAATATATTTTTGCAGAAAATGATTAAGAAAGAGATTTAGTTTTAAAATAAGAGGTTTGTTTATTAAATGAATAAGTCGAATATTAGTAAAATAAAAAAACGACTTTTAATAATTGGAGTTGTTACAATTCTGATTTTAGGAGTTCAGTGGGTTGTTCAATATCTGCAGGTTGATGCTTGTTTAGATAAAGGAGGATGTTGGGATTATAATCTGAAAAAGTGCAATTGTTCACACACTTTTGATTCAACTAGAATTGCAGACTACTATTGGAAGTCTGAATACGATACAACTTTAAATAGAGAGTACCTTAAGCGAGGCGTATTGCTAGACTCTATTTCTAAATCAACCAATGAGTTAATCGACTTTCTAAATAGACGCCCAAGTAAAAGCAAGGTTGAGATTGTTGAGATAATAGACGATACTTTGGTAATACGTATTTTGGATGATACTTTTCTGACAGAGCAGATGGGTAGTTTAGGTGCGTACTGCTATATGGCAGAGACTGTTTTTACGCTCACCGAAAATGATTCAACTCAGTTTGTGAAATTTGAAATGGATTATGGCTCTCATGCAAATCCAGGGGTGTATAGTAGAGAAGATTACAAAGATGTGATTTTAAAATAAATTGTTTAGAAGAAAGAAGTTAGCATTTGTGTTATATTCACGATAGATTCTGGAAAAGGCTTTATGTTATAATTTAATTGTTTACCATTTCCAATACTTCATCTTCCACCGTGTTTTTAATTTCCTAAAAAGATTGATGGGTTTACGTTTCAAGTGCCCTTTATGGTTTTCAATAAAATCATCTACAGCATCAAGAATGCGAGCAGAGTTTTTACCGTCGCGATGCGATTCGTGTCGTAAAGTGTACAAACGAATCTCTTCCATTAGTTCTTCTGGGTAAGTTAATGCTTTTTCTAAAGCCTGTTCAATATCATTCACATCTGTAACATTTATAAGATGCTTTCCAGTGGAGGTGTTATTATGAGTAACAACAGGTTTGTTAAACAGCATGTATTCGATGATGATACTAGAGCTGTCACACAACATTACATCACTATTATAAAAGCTATCTAAGTTTTTCATTCTAGGAATAAATGTAACGTTCGAAAATCTCTCTGCTAGTAAATGAAGTTTCTCTATTAAATCTTTGTCTTGAAGTTTAGGATGTAGTGTTATAATCCAATTCCAAGAACGTTTTTGGGCTAAATTTTCGATAATCGGATAGAACCTGTGTAACGATGAAGTGCCTTTCGAAAATGTGGAGGCTACAAATATGGTTGGGTTTTTATCTGTTCGAGGTTGGATGGTTGCTTGTGGTGAGAAAAAAGAATCAACCCTGCTCCATCCTGTTTCGTATACTTTAAAGAATTTGTGTTTTCTTTCCAACGCTTTAAAGATAGGTGTACTACTTTCTCCTTGTGTACAATATATATCAAACAGTCCTCGAATTTTAAAATGGTCATCAAATTTGTCTTTTCTTTTATTAATAGGATATCCATGAAAGACTGAAACTTTAACTCCAGGAAAAAAATCGTAAATATAATTGCCTGCTGCAAAAATAGCGATAGGGTTGTATGCTATTACCTCTTGAATAGTTTTGAGTTGATGTTCGTGCTTTTCTAATTGTATAGAACAATCGGCTTCTATATACCAAAACACCTCACCTCCTCTGCGCCAAATCTCCTTTTGAATTGGGCGTAATATTGGATAAGCATAGCTTGTAGTCACAAAAAACAGATATCGTTTACTCATACGTTTTATGATATAGTAGTAGTTTCTTTATTTTTGAAAGTATAAAGATAATAAAAAAAAGACCACCT
>CAZBVD010000300.1:0-2670 GCA_964495235.1 uncultured Dysgonomonadaceae bacterium
TTTATGATTGTATCTGCTATTTTTTCAATTGCAATATCAATCTACAACTATATTTTACGCATCAATCGTTTTAATGATGATCCAATCTATCAATAACCTCAAAGATACAATAATAATAAAAATGGCAATAGGGAGAGAGCAAAGAAATGGGAAGTGTATCTGATGGGAACATACAAAAAGCAACTACAATATCGTTAATGACATTACAGCTGCTTTATATTTATAATTATGGAGGTTAGGAAGTAAAGGTATCGATCATTTGACAATCAAATCAATTTGATCTTCTAAAAGCCAAGGCTTGTATTTCTTTCTTATTGGATATACGCAATACTAATCGCTCCCAAATAGTGCCTGGTTTATACCGTACCAAACGAATTGCATTTAAAATAACCAGTAGCACACTTAGTTCGTGAACAAGCATTCCAGAAGCTAGGTTCACATTTTTAGTAAGCACTCCCACCAATAATAATGCAACCGTACCTACAGCCAAAAACATATTCTGTTTCATATTACGTATAGTTGCTTTAGAGAGTTTCAGCATATATACTAGCTTATCAAGATTGTCGGCCATTAAAACAACATCTGCAGTTTCCATTGCCACATCAGTTCCTGCAACTCCCATTGCAATGCCCACATCAGCTGTTGCAATTGCAGGAGCATCGTTTACACCATCGCCAACCATGGCTATTCTTTTACCTTTCCCCATGCAAGCCTTCACTTTTTCTACTTTGTCTTCTGGAAGAAGGTTAGCAAAAACTTTCTGAATGCCTATCTTTTTTCCTACGCTTTTTGCCGTATGTTCATTATCTCCAGTCAGCATTACTGTTTGTTTTATTCCTGCAGATTTTAATTCTTGGATTGTATTTGCCGCTTTACTTCTCACTTTATCAGCAATAGAAATAACTCCTAAAACATTATTCTCATTGGCAACAAAAACGGCTGTATTTCCAGATTCTTCCTGTCCAATAGCATAAGAGTTCACTTCGTAGTCGATGTCAATGTTGTTTTCAGCAAGCCCTTTTCTATTTCCAACATAAAGAGAATCTCCATTAAGCTTTACCTTAATACCACGACCTTTTAATACGTTTACATCAGTTGGAGTATTAACAAGCTTCAATCCTTCCTTTTCAGCCTCTTTAATAATAGCTTTACCCAGATGGTGTTCGGATATCAATTCAGCTTCGGCAGCCATTGTTAAAAGTTCATTTTCAGATATGCCAAATGATTTGATAGCAGTAACCGCTGGTTTCCCCTGGGTTAAAGTACCTGTTTTATCAAAAACAAAGGCATTCAATTTTGCAAGTTTCTCCATTACCTCTCCACCTTTAATTAGAATTCCATTCCTAGCTCCGTTTCCAATACCTGCTACAATTGAAACTGGTGCAGAAATAACCAAAGCTCCAGGACATGCAATTACTAAAAATGTAAGCGCTAAATGAACATCTTGAGTTACAATCCAAACAAGCAGAGAGAGAATCATGATTCCAGGAGTGTATATTGCAGCAAACTTCTCCAAAAAACGTTGAGTTTTTGCTTTACCTTCCTGTGCTTCCTCTACTAACTCTATTATTTTAGAAAATGTGGTATCTTCTCCTACACTTTCGGCTATCACTTCAAGATACCCACTATCTAATATAGTACCACTAAATACTTGATCATCCTCACTCTTACTTACAGGAACAGACTCTCCCGTAATTGTTGCTTGATTAACAGAACCTCCTCCCGAAACTACTCGACCATCAATAGGAATCTTCTCTCCTACTTGAATAATAACCAAATCGTTTTTCTCTACATCCTCTGCTTTTATTACAGAGCGTACTCCATTGCGTAGTACATTGGCTTCAAGAGGAGCCATATCCATCAATGCTCTAAGCGAAGAACGCGATTTTTCTAAAGAACGCCCTTCAAGAAATGCACCAAATAGAAACAAGAAGGTTACTGCAGCCGATTCTACATACTCCCCAATAATCAATGCACCTATAACTGCAATTGTTACCAGTAGTTCTATACTAAACAGCTTCATAAGTGTAGCATTCCAGGCTTTCACAAAAGTAGGATAACCAGCTACTAATGTTGCTACAATTAAAAGGGTATTTAATACTGTTTCATTCCAATTAAATAAATATGTAACCAACGCCCCCAAAAGGAGAACGGCGGAAGTGTACAATATATTGTTTATATGCTTAGCTCTCATAACCTTACTTGTTTTTAATGTTTAAGAGGACAGAACAGGAAATCCAACTTTTTCGATAAGTTTTTCTAATTCCTCTGGTGAAACTTCTTCACTGTTATATTTTACTTTTACTCTACTGGAGTTGAATAACACTTTTGCTTCTTCCACTCCACTTTGTTTATTTAGAGCACCCTCTATTTTTGCAACACAACTTGGGCATGTGAGGGTTTCTAATTGAAATCTTATAGTTTCCATATCTTAATTTTATATTTATGATTTTATTAATAGTAATTGGACATTTTGGTCCTTTTGTATTCAAAATTCAGAAGCACATTATGTGCTTCTAAAATAGTGTTTACTTACTTAGTGAGCCATTTCGCCATGCAATATATGCTCAAGGGCTTCAAGCGTATGTGTATATTCAACATAAGCCTCTACATATGCTCTTCCTTGTTCCACAGAGTTGTCTTTTGTTTTACTTAGTTCCATTGCTTTAG
>CAZBVD010000301.1:0-2670 GCA_964495235.1 uncultured Dysgonomonadaceae bacterium
ATATTTTCAAAACATGATGCACTAATAGGTGTGTTGTTTAAAATACAATATAATGGGCATTTAAATAATATGCTCATTGCAGAGTTTTACCGCAAAACTGGTGTTTTATAAACATTTTTTATTATTTTTGAGGTACACCATTTTGTTTACCTATAATGAGCAAACAATATATTACCTTAAAAGACATTGCCAAGGAGTTGAATCTGTCAGCTTCAACCGTATCAAGGGCAATGAGAGACAACCCAGCAATTAGCGCTGAGACTAGAAAACTTGTGCAAGATTTTGCAAAAAAACATAAGTACAAACCCAATGTGCTGGCCATGCAATTGCGCACAAAGCGCAACACTACCATTGGTGTAATTGTGCCTAAACTGGTGCATTATTTTTTCTCTACAGTGTTATCTGGTATTCAAGAGGAGTCAGAGAAAAGAAACTACAACGTGCTTATTTGTCAGTCTGATGAAGACTATCTTAAAGAGGTGAAAAGTGTAGAAACATTGCTAGATGCGCGTGTGAGTGGGATATTGGCATCGCAATCTAAAACTACCAGCAAGTATAATCATTTTCAAGATGCTATTGATAATAATGTAGATTTGGTTTTCTTTGATCGTATTTGCACAGGCATCAATACGGATAAAGTGGTGGTGGATGACTATGATGGAGCTTTCAATGCTGTTGACTATATGGTAAGTACAGGCTGTAAGAGAATTGCTTTCTTGGGTTCCGACGCTAATATGCCAATCTCAAACAATAGAAGAATGGGCTATGAAGATGCACTTAGAAAAAACAAACTAACCATTGATAAATCTATTATTAAAGAGTGCGATACACGTACTATTGCTCAAACTATGGTGCCTGATATGCTAGAGACTGAGCAAATACCCGATGCATTCTTCTGTATAAACGATGAAGTGGCAGCCTATTGTTTGAAGGTGGTGAAGGATGCAGGGCTGCGTGTACCCGAAGATGTTTCTATTTGTGGTTTCACCAATGGATATCTTACCGAGGTAACCGATCCAACCCTTACAAGTGTGGATCAACATGGGTTTGAAATTGGTGTTCAAGCAGCTCGCCTATTGATAGATAGGATTGAGGGACGCGAGACTAAAAAAGGAGTTGTGAGCAAATTAATTAAGACCGAATTGGTAGTTAGAAATTCTACACGCTAAGTTTTTTGAGGCTTTGTGCATTCGTTTGCATGTAATCTTCTTCTGTTTTACCTGCACATTCTGAAAAACATGCTTAAAGTAGTTTATATTTGTGATGCACTCGTATCACTAATACATAAATACTAATTTAATTATCAGAAAAATATAGAAAGAATGAAAAGAAAGCACATGTCGTTTTGGGATGTTTGGAATATGAGTTTTGGGTTTCTCGGAATTCAATTTGGTTTTGCTTTGCAAAATGCAAATGCTAGTCGTATTCTTCAAACCTTTGGTGCAGATATGGAGCACCTCTCATGGTTTTGGTTGGCAGCACCACTCACGGGTATGATTATTCAGCCCATTGTGGGGCATTACAGCGATAGAACTTGGACTAGACTAGGACGCCGACGCCCCTATTTTCTTGTAGGAGCTGTGCTCACAGCCATTGCTTTGGTATTGATGCCCAACTCAGCCATGTTTACATCCATTGCCCCTTCTATGTTTGTGGGTGCTGGTATGCTCATGATAATGGACGCATCTATCAATATTACCATGGAGCCATTTCGTGCTCTGGTAGCCGATTTACTTCCATCTGAGCAACGCACACTTGGTTTCTCTATGCAAACAGCACTTATTGGTATTGGTGCTTTCTTGGGTTCGTGGTTTCCGTATGTATTGGCAGAGTGGTTTGGAATATCAAAGGTGGCAGCCGAGGGTCAAGTGCCCGATAATGTTATATTCTCTTTTTATGCTGGTGCTATTGTTTTATTGGCAACCATAATCTGGACAGTAGTAAAAACCAAAGAATATCCTGATGAGGTGATGGCTTCAGATATTTCAGGTGCAGTGGATGTTGAGCCAGAAGAGAAGAAATCGTTCTTTGCATCAATAGCCGAGGACATAAGAGAGATGCCCAAAACAATGAAACAGTTAGGGTTGGTTCAGTTTTTCTCATGGTTTGCACTTTTCTCTATGTGGGTTTTTACCACGCCTGCTGTAGCAGTACATATTTATGGTGCAGACATCAACGACACTTCATCGCAGCTCTATCAAGATGCAGGAAACTGGGTAGGCATCATATTTGGTGTCTATAATGTGGTTTCTGCTATCTATGCCTTCTTCTTCTTGCCTAAACTAGCAGGATACTTTGGTAGAAAAAACATACACGCTTTCTCGTTGGCATTGGGTGGGCTAAGTTTTATTTCTATTTTCTTTATCAAAAGCCCCATGCTTCTATTGCTCCCTATGGTGGGAATAGGTATTGCTTGGGGTAGTATTTTGGCTATGCCTTATGCTATGTTGGCAGGCTCCTTGCCTGTAAAGAAAATGGGTGTGTACATGGGGCTATTCAACTTCTTTATAACCCTTCCACAAATTGTTAATGGTGTGTTTGGAGGGCCAATGGTAAAGAGACTTTTCAATTCGCAAGCTATCTATGCTTTGGTGCTGGCAGGCATTTTTATGCTAGTAGCTGCAATGGTGGTTCGTTTTGTGGATGATAAGGATGATATTTACAAATTAA
>CAZBVD010000302.1:0-2667 GCA_964495235.1 uncultured Dysgonomonadaceae bacterium
GTTGTAGCGGCGCGATGTAGTAAGCTTACCCTTTTTTTATGCCTATACTTTTCTAGAAAACACACTCTTATCTGAGTTATCCGAGTTTTTTAGAGCTTCGGTTAATTTCCTCTGAAATAAAACATCACCGTGATCTTTCGTGTTAATTCCATCAGATTGCTTCTCAGTATTATCATACTGTAGATCTGTAGATTAAGCAGCAACTTCAGAGTTTTGGAGCAGTAAATAACAATGTTTGCTCTTAAAAAATGAACTTTATGAGTTAAAAGTCAAATCCTACGTGAAGGATTCAACAATTATCTCATAAAATTCAAATCTGAGTGTGTAAGATTGAACATTCATGTCATGAAAGTCAAATCTTGTGTAGTGAGATTCAACCTTTAAGGCTTAATTTCCCAATCTTGTGTAATGGGATTCGACATTTAAGGCTTAATTTTCCAATCCTGTGTAGTAAGATTCAACTTTCAAGCCATACTTTTCTAATCTGGCAACGTAAATTGGCACAGATTACTCTGATTATTCGCGTTTTTAAGACTTAGTAAATACTATGGCAAAAAAAGGAATAGACTTCCAAGCTGCCTCTTATAGAGTTAACACACAAAATAGGTTTGCAATCAATCATACTTTTAGCTGACAGAAAAATTAAGCATAAATGCGGCTTTGCAGTAAACCCTTTGTAATCTCTTACAATTAAAAGATAATCTCTAATTAATTAGAAAGGCAATTATATGTCAGTTTTACAACTAAGAGATTCTTCTAAAGTATAAATAGTCAAGCGAATACTTGCCCGGACCTGTTATTACTAAAGCAATAAACACAACTAAAGCTTTAAGTGCATTGGAGTAAATTGTAAATGGATCTCCCAACATTACATGCATTAACAAGGCAATAATCATGGTGAATACAAGAAGTACAGCTGTGGGTCGGTGCAGTAATCCTAATATAATAAACAATCCCCCAAAAACCTCTGTTGCAGCAGCCATAAAGCCCCATAAAACAGGTGCAAATGAAATCCCCACCATCGACATAGTTCCTCCAAGCTGTGTCCATGTTTCTACACCGCCCATTAACTTGGGTAAACCATGAATAATAAATATTATCCCTAATCCTATTCTCAAAACTAACAAGCCAGTATTAACCAGTACTTTTCTATTTATCATTCTGTTATTATTTTTTAGTTGTTTAATTTAATACTCAAAACAAAAAAGATAACACTCTTATATACTTACTGTTAGTTAAAAAGCAGTTGTTATCTAGCAATTTTACAATTATTGATACAACTATAACCCGCAATTAGTCTAATTTGTTTACTTTTGTTCTTATCAAAAAGAAAAATATATGACAACATTTGCACCATTTTCAAAACCATTATATGTAATGCTCAAACCAGTAGGAGCATTATGCAACTTAGCATGCGACTATTGCTACTATCTGGAAAAATCGAAACTCTATACACATAACCCTCGCCATGTAATGAGCGAGGAGCTTTTAGAGCGATTTATAAAAGAATATATCGAGTCGCAAACTATGCCTCAAGTTATGTTTACGTGGCACGGTGGCGAAACATTGATGCGTCCTCTGTCGTTTTACAAACGAGCAGTTGAGTTGCAAAAGCTATACGCACAAGGCAGACAGATAGATAACTCTATTCAAACCAATGGCACACTTCTAACTGACGAATGGTGTGAGTTTTTTAGAGAAAACAATTTTTTAGTAGGAATATCAATAGATGGGCCGCAAGATTTTCATGATGAATATAGGAGAAATAAGATGGGAGCACCATCTTATCACAAAGTAATGCAAGGCATTAGTTTACTAAAAAAACATGGAGTTCAATATAACTGCATGGCGGTGGTAAACGATTATAATGCTGATTACCCATTAGAGTTCTACAATTTCTTCAAGGAAATTGGATGTGAATTCTTGCAGTTTGCTCCAATTGTAGAACGGTTGAAGAACGACAAAACATCTCCTACATCTCTTGCAAGCGCAAAAGACAAGGAGGCTGAAGTCGCACCATTTAGTGTATCGCCCAAACAATGGGGTAATTTCTTATGCACTATATTTGATGAATGGGTGAAGAAGGATGTTGGTAAAATGTTTATTCAAATATTCGACTCTACTCTAGCCAATTGGGTTGGAGAACTGCCAGGAGTATGTACTATGGCTAAGACATGCGGTCATGCAGGAGTGATGGAGTTTAATGGCGATGTATACTCATGCGACCATTTTGTTTTTCCTGAATACAAGCTTGGCAATATCTATAATGAAACGCTTACATCAATGATGTACTCGGACAAACAACTAAAATTTGGCACGGATAAGTTTGATAAACTACCTACACAATGCAGAGAGTGCAATGTACTGTTTGCTTGTAATGGTGAGTGTCCTAAAAATAGATTTATATACGATAAGTATGGCGAATATGGTTTAAATTATTTATGCGAAGGGTTTTACCAATTCTTTAATCATGTAGCACCTTACATGGACTTTATGAAAAGGGAGTTGCTAGCAAAACGTCCTCCGGCTAATGTTATGAATTGGGTAGATTGATAATTGAAAGCATTAGTAAATAACTTGATAATTATTTTTTACTCAGCTTGTCGAAGTGCGGTCACTGAGCTTGTCGAAGTGTGGTCACTGAGCTTGTCGAAGTGTTGATTATTT
>CAZBVD010000303.1:0-2642 GCA_964495235.1 uncultured Dysgonomonadaceae bacterium
AACTCACAACAAATATAGGAGCATCGCGTTTTTCAACCTCAGTATCATCAATAATGAAGTTGGCTGTCCCAAAATCCGTGTCCGTTTCAATATATGTTATCCTATTCCTACCGCCAATGTAATAAGTTGCTTTGTTGTCTGCTTTTACTGTTGTGCCATATACATTTGCAAAAGCATGAGTAGCAGCAATGGCGTTTACATCATCTGTTTTGCCATCACCTTTAGCACCAAAGTCGCTGTAGGAAACCACGCCTTTGGCTTTAAGTTTATCTGTATTTTCTGGAGAAACGTTTACATACAACGCTCCTTTTTCATTAGTATGCACTTTTATTTCTCCTTTTTCAGATGTTATGGTTATATTTCCAGGTGCTTTTTTTGCGTTTTTCTGTGCTATAACAAACGGGGTGGAGAATAAAAGAAGCGCTAAGAGTACATGTTGCAGGCCGAAATGGTTTTTTATACTGTTCATTTGCAATAAATATTTTGAAGGTTAATATTAAGCCGTGAAACAAAGATAATCATATGAGGATTACTATCAATCTAAAACAGATAAATAAAGTTTGTTTACTTATCGAGGTGGAACAGTTTTTTCATGAATTATAGATTAAGTGAAATAAGTTTATAGATTTGCGGCACACAGATAATTAGAAAAACGTGAATGTTGCAGTAACTACTGCCTTAGCAACAACAGGGGTTGAGAATACCAAAGTATCTATAAACAGTATTCCTGGTTTTGAAAGCAACAAACATGAGATTAAGTTAGTGGGAGAAACAATAAGTATTAATGTAATTGTTGAGACTAAACCGTCGAAAGACAATCCTAAATCTAGTGCACTGGCTGCTTATAGTGTAATTTTTTTTACTTAAAAACTTGGTTGCTCCCATTACTTTCTAATAAAGCATTGTGTGTAAAAGAAGGGATAAAGTTTGCTAACTAACACAAGATCCAAAGATAAACCAACAATAAAAAAACCGTTCACATCACCATAGATATAAACGGTTTTTGTTTGTTTGGCTTTTTTGCCAATGTTCAAACAACTCTGTTGATAAATGAGGTGTTTATGCTTGCCAAGTATGGCCACACTTCTGACAAGTTGTAGGGTTTCTATCAGCCAACAATGCCAATAGTCCTAAAGGGAAGAAACATATTGCAACGATAATTTGCCAAGCTTTGTACCCTCCTCTTTTTGTTAGTTCGCTACATTTAGGACACGATAAATTTGCCATAATATTTTTATTTTAATTGACAATGAATAAATTATTGATAATCCAGCTTAATAAAATGATAGCCAAAAGACCTTTACTAGCATATTTAGAAATTACATTTATAGTTTTACTTCTATTTTGGTCTATTAAAGCTACAAGCCTTAGAGGTATTTGAGAAATAAAAAACACTGCAACTAGTATGCTTGCAGCATTTAGCGTGTATGCGTTTCTCAGGTTTCCATTTGATAATTCACAAAACGCTCTTGTTGTTCCACAAACAGGGCACTCCACACCAATAATTTTGTCTATTAAGCAGAAGTGAGGAATATGCCCTAAGAATCCAATTATAGAGTTTTTTAAAATCAGAAAAAGCAAAATAATTAATAAGTTGCTTATCAAGATATTTAAGTTGTTTTGTTTAACAAACTCTTTCGATAAATTCTTTATCAGCCAATTGGGTATAATCGCAATATCCATTTGTTGTCTTTAACTGTAACAAGATGTTTTTACATTAGCACACATAAGGTTGGTTATTATAATTAGATAATGCTTTTCTATATGTGTCCTGCTGTTAACAAAGATAAGTGTTTTTTTAATATAAGCAATGTTTTTACTGAATACCTTACATTTTTTTTAAAATGGCATAGGAAACTTAACCGTAAGTACACAAAAAAAACCGTTCACATCACGATAGATATAAACGGTTTCTCTTATTTTTTGGATATTGTTTTCCTAGTTTTTCTTCATGTTTCTTATTTCCATAAGAATGTTTTCAAACTCCTTCACCTTTTCAGGGTGTTGAGCAGCAATATTAACCTCTTCTGCAACATCATTTACAAGATCGTATAGTTGAGGTTCTGAGCTGTTGCCCAGCTTGGTTGGAGGATTTGTATAAAGATTATAGGGTTGTCCATCTCCTGGCTCTATATACTTCATGTTGTCTTTAACAATTGATAGTGTACCACCAATATTTTGCTGAACAATTACATCTCTCCCTTTCTTGTTTTCGCCTAAAAGTATGTCGAGGTAGTTTTCACTATCAAGCGAAAGTTGGTTAGGAGCTTCATGTCCTGTTAATGCTGCTAAACTTGCAAATATGTCAACATGACTAAATGGAACTTCAGAAACACCACTCTCTATCTTTCCTGGCCACGATACTATAAAAGGCACACGTGTACCGCCTTCTAAAGCGCTGTATTTACCACCGCTGTAAGGTCCTGCAGGTGAGTGTTTTTCTCTTAAATTATCAGTTCCGTCAAAATACCCATCATTTTGTACAGGTCCGTTATCGCTTGAGAAAATAATTATTGTATTTTCTGTTAAACCCTGCGCTTCAAGTTCCTCCATAATCTGTCCAACACTCCAGTCCATTTGCATAATTACATCGCCATATACACCTAAACCACTTTTACCAGCAAATCGTTTTCCTGGAACTC
>CAZBVD010000304.1:0-2641 GCA_964495235.1 uncultured Dysgonomonadaceae bacterium
CTTTCGATGTTGTATCGCTTACTCCTAATGGACAGAAAGTATCACGCAGCAATATGACTTACAAAGTGTACAAGCTCAACTGGAGTTGGTGGTGGAATAGTTCTGAAGAAGATTTGGGTTCATATATCAACAATACTGCTGTGAGCCCTGTTGCACAGGGTTCGTTATCCACATCAAACGGGGTGGGTAAAGTAAACTTCCAGGTTGATTATCCAGATTGGGGGCGTTACCTCATTTTGGTGAAAGACGCTGAAAGCGGACATACTACAGGAACAATGTTCTATGTAGATTGGCCCGCTTCAAGAGGGAGAGCAAACAGGCAAGATCCAAGCGGATTGACCATGTTGGCATTCACGACAGACAAACCCGTTTATCAAGTAGGGGAGAAAGCAACCGTTACAATTCCAAGTAGTTCGGAGGGTAGAGTGCTTGTAAGCATTGAGAATGGCACGAAAGTTATTCAACGAGAATGGGTGAAAACTTCTGATAAAGAAGATACTAAGTATAGTTTCACTATAACAGCAGAGATGAATCCCAATGTCTATATATTTGCTACTCTGTTGCAACCACATGCTCAAACAGCCAATGATTTGCCTATACGCATGTATGGCGTGCAGAATATTGATGTGGAGAATAAAGAGAGTCGATTGACTCCTGTGATATCTATGCCCAATGAATTGCAACCCGAAAAAGAATTCACCATTTCAATATCTGAGAAAGCAAAGAAACCTATGACTTATACATTGGCAATTGTTGATGAAGGATTGCTTGACCTTACTGGATTTAAAACTCCCAATGCGTGGAGTCATTTCTATGCCAAAGAGGCATTGGGAGTTCGCACATGGGACTTGTATGACCGTGTACTGGGTGCAAACACTGGTATGTTCGGAACGCTATTAAGTATTGGTGGTGATGAGGCCTTGAAAGCATCCAGCGACAAAGTAAATCGTTTCAAACCCATTGTCCGATTCATGGGTCCTTTCACTGTGAAGGCTGGAGAAACTAAAACACATAAAGTGAAACTGCCTCCTTATGTTGGATCGGTGCGTGTAATGGTTGTTGCAGGTGGAGATGGCGCTTATGGAAGCGCAGAGAAGACTGTAGCGGTAAACAATCCGTTGATGACACTCTCGACCCTACCACGCGTAATGGGCCCCAACGAAGAGGTGTGGTTGCCTGTGAACGTGTTTGCAATGGACAACTCAGTGCGCAATGTGCAAGTATCAATAGAAACCAATGGATTGCTAAAACCTGAGAATGGAACTTCGCAAAGCATTCAGTTTGATAAAGTAGGCGATCAGCTTGTCTATTTTAAACTAAAAGCAGGCACTAAGACTGGTGCTGAGCAAGTACGCATTAAAGCTACAGGCGGTGGGCAAACTGCTACAGAGATCATCGATATTGGCATTCGCAACCCCAATCCTCCGATTATATTGAGCCATGCTCAAATGATTGATGCCAATAGTTCTGCTCAGCTATCTATTGCAATGGATGAGGTGGGAGCGAACGATTGGGCTAAACTGGAACTCTCTCGATTGCCCAATATCAACTTCAATAAGAACATCGATTTCTTGCTTTCGTATCCACATGGATGTACAGAGCAAATTGTTTCGCAGGCGTTCCCATTGCTCTATGTTGATGAGTTGACAGCGTTAGATGAGGAACAAAAGAAGCGAATGACAGAGAAAGTAGATCAGGTAATAAAAACATTGGCAACTCGTCAACTCTCCGATGGAGGTTTTATCTATTGGGCTGGCAATAATTATGCATCGGAATGGGTAACTACTTATGCTGGTCATTTCCTCACAGAAGCCAAGAACAAAGGATTTGGTGTGTCAGACAATATGTTGTCGCGATGGGTACAGTTTCAAACCAAGCAGGCTAATAATTGGAGTCGCACTGTGTCTTATCAAAACTATTACAGCATCTCGATGACCGAGCTGCAACAAGCTTATCGCCTGTATGCATTGGCTGTGAATGGAGCACCCCAATTGGGAGCTATGAATAGAATGCGCGAACTCAAAGACTTATCACTACAATCGAAATGGCGATTAGCTGCTGCTTATGCCATAACGGGTAGGAAAGATGTAGCAAATGAACTTGTTTTCAATATTGATGACACTGTGGATGAATATAACTTCAATAACGATACCTACGGAAGTCCAGCGCGTGATGAGGCAATGATTATGGAGACATATCTGTTGCTCGACAAGACCGACAAAGCGCTTGAATTAGCTCAAAGTGTAGCTAAAGAGCTTTCATCCGATTATATCTCTACCCAAACTGCTGCATACGGACTCATTGCAATGAGTCAGTTAGCTGAGAAAATGGGCAAGACAAACATAGAGGTAGATTGGTCGCTTAATGAAAAAGCAATGAGTGCAATCTCTACTCCACAACCGTTGCATCAAATAGCTATTGCGCCTAATAAGAAGATTGAGATAAGCATTAAGAGCAAAGGAACAGGTAAAATATATGCCCAACTAATGGGACGCACGCAACCAATAGGAGATGTTAAAACAGTTGAGACCAACGATGCATCGTTCAATTTATCGGTTAGTTACGTGGGATTGAATGGTAACCCAATCTCAGTGTCTTCTTTGAAACAGGGAGAAGAATTCACGGCTGTAGTTACTGTTAA
>CAZBVD010000305.1:0-2633 GCA_964495235.1 uncultured Dysgonomonadaceae bacterium
ATCCATCTGCTATAAGGTCTTTTTCTAAAAAATTATAATCTGTTTTCCCATTTATTGATTCTACAATTTCTATTTTTTCATTTATTTCCCTAATCCTTGACTTAACTTGCTGTAACTTTTCTTCATCTATAAGATCGACCTTGGAAACAATAACCAAATGAGCATACTTAAGTTGTCTTTCTACTGTTTCTATATCTGCTACCTGGTCCAAAAAGTTAACTCCATCTACAATACATATTGCCCCACTATAATCATAAACATCACCTTTTGCCACCATAACTGCATCTAAAAATTCTCCTATATTTGAAGGATCAGCAAGGCCTGAACTTTCAACTATTACATATTCCATATCCCTATCAGCCATTTCTACTAAGGCAGATACAAAGTCAAGTTGTAGACAGGAACAAAATATTGATCCACTATTTAATTCCACCAGATCCATTCCATCCTTCTTGATAATATCTCCATCTATACCTAACTTACCAAATTCATTCATTATCACCGCTACTTTACTTCCTTGTAAATCATTTAATACATTTGTAAGGAATGTAGTTTTGCCTGCACCTAAAAATCCTGTAAGTAAATATAATTTTGTTTTCTTTGACATAAATTTCTCCTCCTCATAATTCTCATATTTCGATATGCCCATATGGGTATGTCGGTATGTTCTTATCATAACTCTTTTATCTTTAATTGTCAATAGTTTATCACTAAGTTTTTTCATATATATTTAAATATATTTTCCCAAAAGAAAAAGGCTAGCAGAACTAGCCCATCTCTATTATAATTTAATTTCATTATTCTTAACTCTTTCTGCTAAATCTTTTATCTTTTCTTCAATTGTCTTAGCTGTTTTAATAAAATCCTCATCATCTTTACCCGTAGGGTCATCCAATCCCCAATCTTCTTCATGTTTAGAAGGCAAGAATGGACAAACAACATTACAACCCATTGTTATGACTATATCAACTTCTGGTATATCATTTAGTAACTTAGATTTCTGGGTCTTATTCATATCAACATCATATATATCTTTTATAATTCTTACTGCATCTTGATTGATTTCAGGCCTAGTTTCTGTTCCTGCTGAGTATGAGTCAAAAACATCTGATGCAAATAATTTTCCTAATGCTTCTGCCATTTGAGATCTGCAGGAGTTATGAACACATATAAATGCTACTTTAGGTTTCATTTAACTTTCACCCCTTATCTAAATAAATTCATTCCATTATTATTTTATTGCTTCTATAATATATGAACTAACAAAATCCTCCACATTTCTATCCGGTGCCCATGATTTAACTATTTCTTTGCCAGTATCCTTTGGCATAAGTTTAATATCTTTAAAACCAGCCTGATTCATCATAGCTCTAATATTCTCAACATATTCCGCACCTGCAATACAGCCTGTCATCATTGCAATGTCCTCTTTTATTTCCTCAGGTATTTCAGCTGTGGCAACTACATCAGAAATAGATAGCCTTCCTCCTGTCCTAAGAACTCTATATGCTTCTTTAAAAACCCGTTCTTTATCAAGAGATAGATTTATTACACAATTTGAAATAATTACATCAATTATTCCATCAGCTACAGGTAAATTCTCTATTTCTCCAAGTCTAAAATCTACATTTGTATATCCATCTTCTTTCGCATTATTCCTTGCTAAATTTAGCATATCAGAGGTCATATCAACGCCTATGACCAATCCCGATTCCCCAACTCTACTGCTGGCAAGAAAACAATCAAATCCTCCCCCACAACCAAGGTCAAGAACTATTTCTCCTTCTTTTAGATTTGCTATGGCTATAGGATTACCACAGCCTAATCCCATATTAGACCCAACAGGTACATTTAAGATATCATCTTCAGTATACCCTATCATTTTAGATGCTATCTTTACATCAGTTGTAGTGCTATTACAGCAACCACTTGTTGAACAACAGCCTCCTGCTGAATCCTTTGTAGCAATCGAGGCATAATTTTCACGAATAATCTTTCTTGTTTTTTCTTTATCACCCATCATAAAACCTCCAATTAAAAGTCAATTGTTATTTTACTTTATTATTTCTTAAATTCAAACGTATACCTACAAGCACCATTTATTGAATGATTCAGATTTCTAAAAAACTTTATAATCTCTACTTTTCTATTAATATAAAGTATTATACATTTTACTTACAATCAAATATGTTCTCATATTATCAACTGGACCTTTAAATGCAACTTTTCCTTCTATAAAGGTAAGTGGTAGTTTATGACCTTTTTCTATAACTTTTCGTTCATTTGGATAAGGATTTAAATCATCTTCATTTAATTCTATAAATGACAATTCAAATTTATCCTTTACATCTGTATCTTCTAGAAACTTCTTAAGCTCTTCATACATTTCAATGGTTGTAGGATCCTCACTAGGACCGCAGTCACTGCTTGGTCCTCACCCACATGGAATTGAAACTACATCATTTTTATAACCAAACATTTGAATATTAATTTTCTTTGACATTATATTACCTCCCCTTTTTTAGCAAACTCTATTCTAAAAGTTTGCTTAGGTTTTCACCCTTTAACTCTTCTGGATTCCACTTAATTATTGCTAGATTTCCCTTAGATACTTCATTTATCTTATTTATCCA
>CAZBVD010000306.1:0-2632 GCA_964495235.1 uncultured Dysgonomonadaceae bacterium
GATGTTTTTACGTTATTAATGTCCGCAATACCAATAACCTACACTTCGCTCCCCCATACTAAAGTTAGAGTGTTACCTATTTCCTTTTCACTTGCATATCTTATTTAAATAAACACCAACCACACGCTTATTATATCATTTCTAAATCAAACCCTAATAAAACATCTAACCTTACCGATAATTGAAAACAAACTCAGAAAAAATTAATCCAACTCACATGTACTTATATTACACTGATTAAAAAACACTTACACCTTTATCATGCGCAGATAATCCTAAGCCCATGAATTGTTAATGCATGAAAAATGCTAATTACTGCGCAAATAATGCAGCTTGTTTTTGAAGAACCTTTATACGTTTACGACCCAATTATAAGAAATTATAAGGATTGCATTTGATGCGTATATAACAAAACAACTCGCAAAAACACACAAAATATTATGAACACTCAAGCAAAATTCACAGACAGCAACAACTCAACATTTTCTTCAATTTACAGTGCGTATTATAGAAAAATGTATGCATATGGCATTTCAATAGGTTTTTGTCAGCATATATGCAATGATGCGATACAAGATGTTTTCTCTTCTCTGTTAATGTCTAAAAAAACAATAGACCATATCGAAGACCTTGAAACATATCTAATACGCTGCATGAAAAATAGGCTGTTTGATATTTATAAAAACGAAAGAAGGAAACATACAGTTCATAATGAAGACATCACTGATAATAATGAAGAGATATTTGTTGATAAACTCATAGCTGAAGAAAACAGACAAATAATGGAAAAAGAGGTTAGTAGACTCCTTGAGAAGCTACCAACTAAGCATCGAAAAATTATTTTATGCCGCTTCAACTATAATCTCAAATTTAATGAAATTGCCTCCATTATGAATATGTCCCCTGATGCAGTTAAAAAACAGCTCTATAGGAGTATAAAATTAATGGAACAAGAGGCCAAGTCAAATTTAGTGAACTATTACAATACTTGCTAACTACTATTTTTAACTTTAAGGAAATGTTAAAAAGTATCCTTTTTCTTCACATCAAGCAGTCTTATAGTTACAAAAGCATTATAACATCAAATATCGACTAAAATAAATAAAAGATGAATTTATTGAAATATTTACTTCCAATATGTTTCTTCCCAGTTGTAATAGCTTTCTGTTATCAAACAGATAATACCAATATATTTGAAAAAACAGATACAATGAAGGTTCACTCCACGGGTATGAACAACAAGATAGTTATAGATTCCATTCATTTGAAAGACTCTATAAATGAACTTACTTTATCTACAGTGAAAGGCAAAATTACCCAAGCCGGACAAAACAACAGTGTGGATATAAATACCAGAAATAAACATCAAAATAACAAAGACAGAACAGCAAGCAATAAAAAATCTTCAACCATAAAAATTACCCAAACAGGTAAAAACAATAGTGTGAAAATAAACTCGCGTTGAGTTTATATATATAATCAAAATGTAAAACTTAAAAAAACTCACAGATCATGAAAGAAGGAGCATGTTTTAATGACAAAGTTAAGGCCGTAACCATTTTCTAAAATGGCGCAGAACACGGCTACTCAGTATGTTTGGTTTTATTAGTGCTGCGATTGATTGAAACCAAAAAAAACAATACTTATTAAGTTTTAAACAAATAAATATTTTAATCATGAAAAAAATAATATTTTTATTCGCAATGGTGCTTACCGCAGGTATGGTAATGGCACAACAAAATGTTTGGGTTACTCAAACTGGTTATGGAAACACAGCAAACATTACACAAGATGCTGAAAGAAGTGGTGTTACTTCATCTATTTTTGCAGTTCAATCAGGTACATGGAATGCACTCAATGCTAATCAGCTTGGTGAAACCAATTATATTGACTTGAAACAGACTGGAGCCAACAACATAGCTGAGATGAAACAACTTACACGTGAAATTCATGGACCAGGAGGCACTAACACTGCTAATGTTTTACAGAGTGGAAATGCAAATACTGCAAACCTTACTCAGAGAGAAGATAATCAAGGTGGTTATGATTTTAGTGTGAATTATGTAAATGCAGTTCAATCAGGTAATAACAATAATTATAATTTAAATCAAGGAAGACCAGGTTTGTTTCCATATATTCCTAACAACACTTCCTTATTAACCCAAGCCGGTTATGCTAATAGTGCAGTAATGAACCAATCGGGACGCCATGATTATAGCGAGATCAGACAAAGTGGAAATTGGAACAGTGCTCTTTTAGATCAAAGAGGTATAGACCAAGGAGACGTTGCTCCAGTATCATCATGGGCAAGAAGTTTCTCATGGCAAACAGGTAGTAATAACTCATTGGGTATCCAGCAAGCTTATCATCTTAACAACGAATATGCTGAGTCATATCAAAATGGTACTGCAAACACTACTAATATTACACAAATAGGTTTTTCAATTCAAGATGTAATCAGTGTACAACATGGATCGGGTGATATTATTAACGTTTTACAAACACAATAGTCACCGATAACAAAAAAACAGGCAGTGTGGGTACTAAGCTTATTTTTCACAATGAGAATATATTATACCACATACCTACCATCAAGTTACGTGACTCCTCGTTCGTAATGTGATTGGGTTTT
>CAZBVD010000307.1:0-2621 GCA_964495235.1 uncultured Dysgonomonadaceae bacterium
ATCCCCGCTACAAATGTTTTCACAACGGAATAATCCTTATTGTGAATTGCTTTCAATGTTTATAGTTGCAAATATGAGTATATTTTTGCAGATAATACAATATATTTTGTTAAAAATATTATTATCTTTGGTGTTATCATGTAAAACTAATATAAAAATACTGTTATCATGGAAAAAAAAGCGGAAAAGAGCCCAAAAACAATTCTCGGTTTAGACTTAGGCACAAATAGTATAGGATGGGCCTTAATAAAACATGACTTTGACAACAAAGAGGGTGATATAATAGGGCTAAGCAGTAGAATTATTCCAATGTCACAAGATATTATAAGTGCATTTGGACAAGGACAGTCTATATCGCAAACTGCCGAAAGAACAGGTTATAGAGGTGTACGACGATTATATCAGAGAGATAACTTAAGAAGAGAGCGTCTACATCGAGTTTTGAATGTTCTTGGTTTTTTACCAAAACACTATGCTGACAATATTGATTTTGAAAAACATTTAGGACAGTTTAAGAAGGAGGTAAAGCTGAATTACAGAAAAACTAAGGAGGGTAATCATGAGTTTCTATTTATGGACTCATTTTATGAAATGCTTCAAGAGTTTAAAAAGAGAAACCCCTCATTATTTTATAAAAAAGAGAATGGTGAGGAAACTAAAATACCCTTAGATTGGACAATATATTATCTACGTAAAAAAGCTTTAACAAAAAAAATAAGCAAGGAGGAACTTGCCTGGATACTGCTCAATTTTAATCAAAAGAGAGGTTACTATCAATTAAGAGGAGAGGAAGATTTAGAAGATAAAAAAGACAATACAAGCTTTGAGGTACTGAAGGTTAGTAAAGTAGTAGATTCGGGTGAGAAAATAAGGAATAGTGATAAGATTTTATATGATGTGTACTTTGATAATGGTTGGAAATATTTTAAACAAACCACAAAACCCGAAGATTGGAGAGATAAAACCAGGGAATTTATTGTAACTACTACCACGCTGAAAGATGGCACAATAAGTCGCAGTTTTAAAGCTGTTGACTCAGAAAAAGATTGGATAGCAATAAAAGAGAAAACGGAACAAGAAATAGACAGATCAAACAAAGAGGTAGGCGAATATATTTATGAAACTCTTCTAGCAAATCCAACTCAAAAGGTAAGAGGTAAACTGATTAGCACTATCGAACGAAAGTTTTACAAAAAAGAGCTGAAAGCTATATTAGAAAAACAGATAGAACTACACGATGAGCTGAAAGACAGAACGCTCTACAATGCTTGTATCGAAGAGTTGTATCCGCGCAACAATGCTCATAGAAACAGCATTAAAGATAATGGATTTGATTATCTATTTATGGAGGATATTATATTTTATCAAAGACCGCTGAAGAGTAAAAAGTCCACCATCTCGAACTGTCAGTACGAATATACAACATATTGGCGTAAAAATGATGAAACGGGAAGGTCAGAGGAAGTGAGAAAACCTTTAAAAGCTATTCCACGGTCGCATCCTCTATTTATTGAGTTTAGAATGTGGCAGTTTTTGCGAAATTTAAAGATTTACAAACAACAAGCTACTGGCGATATTGATGTTACGGATGAGTTTCTCAAAAGTGAAAACGATTGGTGTGATCTGTTCGACTTTTTAATGAATCGGAAAGATATACAGCAAAAACAATTTATAAAATACTTCATAGATAACAAAACCATAAACAAAACTGAAAGCGAAGAATATCGCTGGAACTACCCCGAAGATGCAACATACCCAATGAACGATACGAAGGCTCAATTTGTATCTCGACTAAAAAAGGTGAAAGATTTTGATTTAGAAGAAGACCTCTCTTTTGATTTTCAAATGAGCCTGTGGCACATTATCTATTCTGTAAAAGACAAGCATGAGTTTGAGAAAGCATTAGGTACATTTGCCCAAAAAAACAATTTAGATAAAGAGAGTTTTGTTGAAAATTTTAAAAATCATCCACCTTACGATGCTCAATATGGCGCTTATTCTGAAAAGGCAATAAAGAAATTACTCCCACTGATGAGAATTGGTAGATATTGGAATAGAGAGGATGTTTTAGAAGAGGCAAGCAATCGTATTCAAAATATAGTAAAACGCATAGAGCATTTGCAAATAGACAACGCTAAACCACTATCGGATGATAAACTAAAAGAGGCAATTGCTGCAGTATCTGACGACGATGTGCCAAAGCAGTTTATCCGTAGTTTTCTTCCCTTTAAAGATAAAAACCCGTTGACGGGCTTGAATACTTATCAGGCTTGCTATGCGGTTTATGAAAGACACTCAGAGGTGAGCGATATTGCACAGTGGAAATCGCCACAAGATATAGATAAATACTTATCAGAATTTAAACAACACACGCTTCGCAATCCAATAGTAGAACAAGTAGTAACAGAAACATTGCGTACTGTACGCGATATTTGGTTGCACTTTGGTGAAGAAGGAAAGAGGTTATTTGACGAGATACATGTGGAAATTGGTAGAGATATGAAAAACTCTGCCGATAGACGTAAAGAGCTGTCGAGTAGAAACAGAGAGAACGAACGTACCAACCAACGCATAAAAGAGTTACTGCAAGAGTTGAAAGATGAATACTCACTACAAGATAT
>CAZBVD010000308.1:0-2612 GCA_964495235.1 uncultured Dysgonomonadaceae bacterium
CCGCATTGCCGTAGTTGTCTTTGGTGCAGGGGGTGTCATTTCAGTGTCGCCCTCGACTTCATCATCCATGTCATCACCATCTACCACCACATCCTCTACTGGTGTCTCCTCGTTCTGCTCTTCAGCATTCTTTCTGCGTGTTGATCTACTTTGCACCTTAGCATTAAATCTATCTAGCACTCTACTTACTTCGTTCCAATAGCCCACATATGCGTCTCTATTTTCAGGGTTCAGTTTTATTGCTATTTCAAGTGCGTTCAACAGCATCTTCAATGCATCATATGCATTGCGCCTAAGCTCATTTGTCTTTCTCTTCTGCCCCTCAGTGTATGCACTTCTCTCTTTAAAAACTGAGCGAATTTCTCGCGTAATCATTTTTATAGAATCAAGCACATTTATAAGGCCTGCATCAGTCATAGCATCAGCCAATTTTGTATTCGTCTCCATATCGTCTGCTAACTGGTCCACCAATGTGTTTTGTTCATGAATTCTGGGTGTGTATAGATAATCGCTATATCTATTCAGCCATACATTCAACACTTTGGCAGCTTTGCGCTCAGTTTCAATTGGCGACTTTAAACTGTAGTTTATTCTTCCCCTAAACGATGAAATATAATCATTACGATTATAATTTAACTCGTAAAGAACAGTAGACAGTGGGTTGCCCTTCCGCCTATCCTTTAATAAACCCAATTTGTCTTTTTCAGCTTTCACTATTTCAAGACACTCAATTACATACTCTTCAGCTATAGCACCACTCTCCAAGATGGTGATAATGGTTGCTAAAGCGTCAGGAAACTCTTGGTTTCTCAGACCGTTTAAATAAGAAATGTTTGTTTTTAACATTGCTAAAAAAATTAAAAGTTTAACTTCAAAAAAAATGTCACTCTTCAAGGGTCTGCTTGGAGGTTCAGCCCCCTTTCAGAATAACTAGTTACAAATGTAATAATGCTTTTTGATATAACCAAAGGAAAAGCTTTAAATAATCACTTTTGTTGATAAGTTTTGCATATGTGTAAAATAAAGTTTGATTTTTAGTCTGTTATGCACTTTTGTTATATCTAAAGTTCAAATTATATTGTACTTTTAATACAAACAAAATCAACTTTGTTATCCATTTGCATTTTCCTAAATTATAAAATAAAACTGTAATACATCTTCTTGTATCTATAATTACGAAATTAGACTAAATTCACATTGCTTCTTGTAGTAAAAATTGGAAACCCTTGTAGTAAAATTACTACAAAGGAGATAGTTTAGTTGTTTATTTATCATTTTGCAATCACTTTTATTTTTTGTTTTGCTTAACTAAAATGTTATAGTATATTTATTTGCGTTTCACCTTCACCTTTCTTCTTTTTCTCTTTTATTTTTGCAGTCTCGCCATTTTGTAAATTGGTTTTTTTCTTTAGTCTAATTGAAAATGGATAGGGTAGATATTATAGCTAGTTGATATTCAGCGCGTTGCTTTTTTAGCGAAATCCTCAATGTTTAGTTTCCATAATTTCAATTTATTCCATGCTCTAAAAAATGTTATCGTTTTTTCAATTCTGGTCTTTCTTATTGTATTTCAAGTTTTATGTTTTTACATTCTGGGAATTCTTTCTAGACTTCCTGTTTTTATTTTTTTAGAAACGTCCTTTTTTTCTCTCTTTATTGTTACAGTATCATAAATAGATGAACTTGTTTTAACTTTATCATGTCTGTTGATACTCTACCGTATAATCCCTCGCAATAGCATTTAAAATGGCAAAATGACTCTTTTATCGTCTTTTCCCCACTTTTTCATACATATACAGGCTGTTTTTCTTCAAACAGACTATTTTCCTCTTATATTTTGTATTTGTAGGCCTAAATGAGTGTTTCAAAGTTTATGTTTTTTTCATCTCAAGAGGCTCAAACCAGGTTTCAATGTTTATGTTTTTACACTCCAAGATTCTTAATCAAGGTTTTAATGTTTATGTTAGTTAATAAGCAGGCTCTTTCCGAAGTCTCAATGTCTGTTTTTAATCACTATTTAATTCCCGCAAAGGTTCCAATGTTTATATTTTATCATTAATAAATTCCTGCGGAGGTTTCAAAACTATTCTTCAATCACTAATAAACTCCAGCAGAGGTTACAATACTTATCTATAATAACTAGCAAAGTTGCACCAGTGTTTCAAAACTATTTTTTTATATTGAATGATGTGGGATTATTTAATTAAATTTGTCTCTTGAACCAATACAGCGAATAAAAAGAACGAATAATACGAATGCGAGGACTAACCGCAGAGGGCGCTGAGTTGTCGCAAAGCAAGCAAAGAAAATGGTGACTAATAGTGAGATTAGCTTTTAGGCGTTTAGAAACAGCTAATTGGTGCTGTCATTCTGAACGGAGCGAAGAATCTGTCTGACTATTGTAGAACAATCAAACAGATCTTTCATTGCATTCAAGATGACATGGTTTTTACCGAAACACGATAAATCAACATCTTTACAGTTGCAATTTCAAAAGCTCATTCATTTATAATTTGTCATTAACAATTTGCCATTAAATAGCGACCTTTGCGCCTCCTTTGCTAACTTTGCGGTTAAGTCCGCCATTCGTTATATTCGTTTTCCATTCGTTA
>CAZBVD010000309.1:0-2603 GCA_964495235.1 uncultured Dysgonomonadaceae bacterium
ATTTTGATAGTTTTGATGTAGTTGTTCCTAACGAGATGTTGGTGGACGAGGGTCTTTTACTGTCGCCAACCGCCATTTACGAGTCGGCCCTTGTTGCGCGTCCCGAAATACGTGGTGCACAATATCGTGTAGAGAGTAGCGAGAAGGAGATTATGATTGCCAAATCGGGCTATTATCCATCGCTTAGTTTTGGAGCATCTATGGGAAGTGGGTACTACAATATGAGTGGGTATGACAATGCAACATTTGGCAATCAATTAAAAAACAATAGAAGCACATCGCTTGGGTTTAGTTTAAGCATTCCCATCTTCAATAAATTTCAGGTAAGAAACAGTGTGAAGAATGCACAAATAGCGCTGGAGTATAGCAAACTAGAGGTTGACAAAACAAAAATTGAACTGCGCAAGAAGATAGAACAAGCATTCTATAATGCCATTGGAGCAGAGAGTAGATGGCAAGCAGCACAAAAATCTGAATTGGCAAGCCGCGAGGCGTATCGTTTTGCAGAACAGAAGTATGAAAACGGAAGGGGCACGTCTTTTGAGCTGTCGCAAGCTAAAAGCAACTTAGCCAATGTATTATCAGACCAAGCGCAAGCTAAATATGAGTATATGTTTAGGTTGAAGATATTGGAGTTGTTAAAAAACTAGCTTTTTTGTAACCTTTCTTCTTTGAGTATAGTCTAATTGGCAGAAACTAATAATTAATAGAATTGTGATTATGAAAAACTTTAAAGCTTTACTGTCAACAATGTTGCTCTTTGTAATTATTACATCGTGCACGTTGGCACAAAAAAGAGAATTTACGGAAAAGAACTTCCCTGTTAAATCATTTACCAAGGTGGAAGTTGAAATTGTTGGTAATATTATATACACACAATCTAGCAAAGTGAGTGTGCGTGCCGAAGGTGACAAAAAAATGGTGGATAAGCTACTGATAACTGAGGATAAGGGTGTGTTGAAGCTTGATTTTAAAGACAAACATAAAATCAAAGGCAAAAAGAAACTCACTGTTTATATAAGCTCACCCGCTATTGAGGAGATAGATATGGATGGTGTAGGAAACATTAATATGGATGGTGTGATTACTGCAGAGAACTTAACAATTGACTTTGAGGGTGTTGGTAATTTTGAAGCCATGCAACTACAATGTACCAATATAAAAGCCACTTATGAAGGTGTTGGTAACTTAATGTTGGGCGGAACAACCAACTTTTTGGAACTAACATCGGAAGGTGTTGGAAGTATAGACACACAAAAGCTGAAAGCTAAAAATGCTTTTGTGAAAGCAGAAGGTGTGGGAAGTGTGAAGTGTTATGCTTCTGAAAGCATTGACCTAAACAACAGCGGTGTGGGTAGTCTCACTTATTACGGAAATCCTACAGTGAAGAGTTCTAAAAATTCGGGTGTTGGTAAAATAAGGGCTGGGAAATAGAAGGGCCTGGTTAATGATAATTATTAATGATTAATGGGAAACTAGGAACTAGCTGTGTAGATAAATCCCATTGTCATTCTGATACCCCACCCATTATTTTTATTGGGCCTACCCTGTGAAATCCGTTTTTTTTCATTGGGCAAAAGAAGAGAATGACATTGAGATTTTATCTTGTGTTTAGGCCTGAAAGTCCGGTATAATTCAGCCCAAGATGCAGCCTTGGGTTATAGTTGAATAATATGTTGTGAGGGCTGAAAGCCTGCCATAAAAAAATGTAATTGTATAAATAGCAGCACATTACAAAATTATGTCATTGGTAATACATTGAACACATACTTAAAAACAATGACCATCATTATATTTAAAACACCTTGTTATCATTCAAAAGAAGGAGGCCAGTGAGGCCTTTATTTTTTATTCTTTGCGACTTAGCGTCTTTGTGAGAAACCTATTCTTTGGATTGTGTGCTCATGGCAAATGCAATTCCCCTTCGACAGGCTCAGTGAACACCATACAATGGTAAGTGTACAAGCACTTATCAACCACCCCGCCCTATGGGCACCCCTCCGCAGAGGGGAATTTGCCACGATTATTTGTTAGGTGGTGTATTTGGAGACGCAAAGCATTGCGATTCTACAGTGTATCATGGCTATTCTTAACTCTTAATTGGCAAATGTCAGGACATCGTTGACACTTTTATGTCAGGACATCGTTGACAATATAATGGTAAAATCGTATCATAACATCGTTTACAATAAGATAAAAAAGCTCCTTGAAATATTGCAATCTTTGCTGTGAAAAACTATGGAAACAGCGAAGAGAAATTAAGACAGAGAGACAATACGTTTATATCTCAGAATATATCCTTTACTCATAATAAGCAGAGAACTAGCAAGAAATCCTCAATGGGCGCCCTAGCGAATTACAGAACATAAAGGATTTGTTTATTATTATTTTGAATTTATCATGTCTATGTCTTTAAGCAATATGTAAACGATGTCCTGACATTTTGTGTTCCTCAGAACGCGAAACCCTATAGGGTTTTGTCTACGATGTTCTGATCCGGTAAGGGCTTTAGATGTGTCAACGATGTCCTGATATGTAACACTTAACTCTTAATTCTTAATTCTCAATTACTCCCCTTGTACCACCCCTATTGCCTTCAACCA
>CAZBVD010000310.1:0-2600 GCA_964495235.1 uncultured Dysgonomonadaceae bacterium
ATAAGTAGTGCGTGTAAAATAATTGAATAATATTCGCCCGAAAATATTATTCAAAGCATAATACTCACGCCAAACTCATGCCCGCTTGTTTTTAAGTCGCTGTTCTACAGATATTTGTAGTAGGTTCCAATGTTGTTGTAAAAAACACCTGCGCAAAATTTGATAGCTTCGTCAAATATTGTTCCATATCTGAGAAGAATGTCTTTAATTCTGTTAAACACAAACTCCTCTACCTAGCCAGCAATGCAATGTAAGGGGGTGTGTTCTTATGTTGCTAAATGTTATAAAATTTGTATCTTTGTGGAAGTGTTAATATATAAATATACAATTATGAAGAAAAATTTGTTTAGTGTAGTCGTGTTAATTAGTCTATTAATGGCTTTTTCAAGTTGCTCAAAAGATGATGATGTAACATTATCTCAGATGGAAGTTATTGGTAAGTGGAATGTAACTTCATACGCTACTACAGGTGATTTTGCTGATGTTCCTAAAGGGTTTATCTACATTACTTTAAAAAGTGATTATTCGTATAGTACCCATTTTTTAGATAATAATTATGTTGGCACATACAAAATAAAGGGTAATACTGTTACTGGAACTACTCTTGACCCTATAACCGAAACTATGAGGTTTGATAAGTTGATTGGGAATTCTGCTACAATATCTTATAGCAATAGTGAAGGTGCTAAATATAAGTTTAAAGCAACAAAAGAATAGCATATTACTCACGCCCTCCTCGTTTTCGAAAGAGGGGAGCATGGTTTATTTGTGCAAATCTTGAAAGGACGAAAGATTAGCACAATACATATATCAGCGAATTTATGCTAGAGAAAAAGCCTTACTTCTTTAAGAAGTAAGGCTTTTTATTATCTGTTTGCTATCGCGCGATTCCTCTTAGAAATATTAATCTAAAACTTTAAATTCACCCCCACCTCGTACCCTTTCATATTCAGATCTGTCTTCCACAAACACTTATAATGCACTCCAATATTGTTATAAAAAACACCTGCACCCACCCCGACTATGTTAAATGTGTTGTAAGATACGGTTGAAAAGAATGACAGTTTTTGCTGCGTATAAACAGTTTTATTTATTGGTGTAAATGTAAAAGGTATATCCGTCAGCGTGTTGTACTGAAGGGTAGGGGATATGTCCAGCTTTCCGTGTAAGTTATCGAATAGTGTTAGCGAATAGGCTCTCTCTGCAATGTAATCGCTAATTATTTTTGCAGTGTCTACTATTTCTGTTTTTGTGTTGTTGATAAAAATATATTTGTAGGGCAATATTGGGGCAATAGGTTGTATTTCTTTTACTGGGAGGGATATTTGTGCATTACCTGTAAACTCTTTTCCTTTGGTGTAGATTGTTTTGTGGGTTTGTTTTACGGATGCTCTGCCTGCAAAGAATGCTAAGACTATTGCGGCAAGTATTGTTATTGTTGTTAGGTTTTTCATTGAATGTTTATTTTAATTGTGTTTTGTAACCACGAAGTGGTTTAATGTGAATAGCCATGGGTGAAACCCATGGTAGGAATATTTACCTACCTGAAAACCCTGAAGGGGTTTAATTGTCATGTATCAGTCATTTGATACATTGAACCCCTCCAGGGTTCTGGCTCTTTATTGATTCATACACCCCGCATTTCATGCGAGGCTATTCACATTAGACCCCTTTCAGGGTCAACTTTTTGGTTTAATTGTTACCGAGACGCGATAAATCGCCGTCTCTACAGTTCCATTCTTAACTCTTAATTCTTAATTCTTCATTGCTCACTGCATTTATATTGTTATCGAGACGCGATAAATCGTCGTCTCTACAGCTGCTCAACCTTTTAACTTCACTCCTCACCCCTCACCCCTCACTCCTTACCCTTTACCCTTCACTGCTCACTCTTCACTCTTAATTCTTAACTCTTAATTCTATATTCTTAATTCCCAAAACCTGATTTCTATTCATCCGTTCCGATTTGTAACTCACATGTATCCAGCTGAAATCTCGCTCATTTATCAGTTGGTCAAAGCTTAGGTTGTCTCTTATTAGCTCAAAAAGTTTTTTGTTGCCTTCTTTGCTGTGCACTGTTATATCAGCCGCTTGGCCCCGCATATGTTGCGAGTTTCTTGCTCCGCCAACAGCCTTGTTTACTGCATATGACCTATAGCCAGAATTAACTGTAATTGCCTCTCCAAAGAGACGCCTGGCGGGCTGTAGTACTTTGCCACACAATGTTATGAGTGCAGTAATTTGTTGTTTGTCTGGTTGGTTTGCTAATCCTGTGTTTGTTTTTGTGAGTTCTGTGAGGGTAAAGTTTTTTGTTATTTGCATGTTGAAAGTTATTAGTTATTAGTTAAAAATTAAAAGTGAGGTTCGCGTCGGTATAATGTATTGTTTTCAACCACGAAGTGGTTTAATTATGAATAGCCACGGGTGAAACCCGTGGTAGCAATAACCGAATAGCAGGGAACCCTGAAGGGGTTCAACTACCCTGTTTATCAGCTATATGCTTCATTGTACCCCTTTAGGGTTCTAATTCTTATTTGATTCATACACACCGCATTTTGAGAACTGTTTCTCTTATGCCGCCCCTGTAGGGCTCTATCAGT
>CAZBVD010000311.1:0-2597 GCA_964495235.1 uncultured Dysgonomonadaceae bacterium
TTATCATTCAACTTTATTGGAGGATTCTCCATAGTTGAACTAGCACGATAGGCCAATGAACGAAACTCGCGAATTTCTTGAAACATAAGCGAACTCATTCCCGATCCAAAGTAAGTGTTAAAGAGCTGAGACAGGAATTTAGCTTCCACTTCGCTTTGCTTTGGGCCAGGCAAGTATGCCTGAACAATGCTTTGAGTTGCTTTAGAATCGTTAAAGAAAAAGACCTTAGCATCTGAATAGATAAGTCCGTCTCTAAATGTTGGGTTATTCGATTTCACATTTACTCTATTTGCAGGAAAGTGGTTTGCTATCACTTCAGCTACTACTGCGATGGGTAAAGTGCCTGAATAATGAAAATTACTTTCGGTAGATAACACTCTTTGTATAGTAAAAACAAGCTGCTCTGCTGACAATCTCTGCAGCTCTTTTACAGACAACCGTGCTAAATAGTTAGAATTGTCTCCATACTTCACCTTTTCAACCATTGCTTTGCTCAACTCGTCGGATGATTTTTTAGTAGCTTTATCTTCAAGCTTTCTTTCCTTTATCACCTTTTTCAGTTTCGATTTGTCTGCTTTCAGATTGGTAAGGAAATGATTAACTAAATTGAATGTCTCCTCAAATGCATTATCAAACCCTGATACAGAAACCGTTAATTGAGATGCACTTGCATTAAAATTTAGCGTACTACCCAATACTTGAAGCTTCTTGTTGAATTCATCAACTGTATATTTATTTGTGCCTATATAATTCAGATAAGATACCAATGGAGTAAGTGTAGCTAGCTCCCTGCTGCCTATTTCAAACTTCATAGTTAAGTTAAACACACTGTTTATTTCATTAGGTGTGTGGTGTAGTGTTACCAGCTGATTGTTGTTTATCTCTGTTGTGTTTACTCCTTTTTCCAAATCAAGATAGCGCGGTGTAAAGTCAGCACTTTCTATTGTTTCCAACCATTTACTGTATTCCGACTCCCCATCTCTATTAGCAGTTTCGATAGCTTTAAACGGAGGCTTCTCAATTTTATCATTAGGGTATTTACCTGTTTTCTTCTTTACATCAAAATAGTTGTTTGTTAAATATTTGTTAGCAATATCAATAACATCTTGCTTAGTTATTGTTTCAATCTGTTCTGCTTGCTCCATATACTCACTCCATGTGATGCCTTTTGCAAACACCTCAATCATTTTCTGATTACGTTTGTCTAAGCTTTCTAGTGCAAGTAAATGGTTGCGCTGTTGCTCTAACTTTAAGCTCTGAAACATTTCATCAGAAATGTCTCCACTCTTTACTTTATCAACTGCACCAAAAAGAAGTTTTTGAGCAGACCTATAAGTTTGAAATGGAATATTAGGAATGGCCAGCAATGCTATTACACCAGCATCATTCATACTCAATGAAAAGCCTGCTCCCATCATCAGTTTCCCATCAATGGTGAGATTGTCTAGCAAACCAGTTTTATTTTCGTTGCTCAATAAAGACATTACCAAATTAAGCGCAACTTCATCGGGGTGATTAGACGGAACACCTCGCCACAAAATAGCATTGGCTCTTACAAGTGGAATTGGAATCTTTGCAGTAAAGTCCACCTTTCCATTAATAGGCGCAGGCATTTCAACCTCCTTTTTCTGCACATTCCCTCTTTTAATCTTACCAAAAGTGTTTTCAAGTATAGGCAACACTTCGTCAATATCAAAGTGGCCACTCAATATTAGTCCCATGTTACTGGCCACATAATATGTATTAAAGAACTCTTCCATTTCTGAAAGACGTGGATTCTTTAAATTCTCTGTACTTCCTATTATTGGGTATTGATAAGGGTGTGGTTTAAAAAACTCCCCTATTATCTTTTCAGCTGCCTGACTACCCAACATATCGGCATACATGTTTTTCTCTTCATACACTGTCTCAAGCTCGCTCTGAAACATGCGAAACACTGGATTAATCAATCGTTCGCTATTTATCTCGCACCACTGAGCTATATATTGTGGCGAAAATGTATTGTAATACATCGTAAAATCCCAAGATGTACCAGCATTAAGCCCCGTTCCGCCATATTGCGATATAAGTCGATTAAATTCATTTGGGATAACAAAATCGGCAGCTTTTATAGAAAGCTCATTTATCTCTTTTTGTATCTCCAATCGTTTTATCTTATCTGATGTCTCAGCCAGCTCATCATACTTATTTGATATTGAGTCAAGCCATACTTTCTCTTTGGCATAATTGATAGTGCCAATCTTATCGGTTCCTTTAAACATTATATGCTCAAAGTAATGTGCAAGACCCGTATTGGGCGAATCTTTTGCACCTGCTTTTACAATAATGCTTCCTACAACTTTTGGTTGAGAGTTGTCTTTGTTTAACCACACAGTTAAACCATTGCTTAATGTATATTCTTTCACGTTGAGCGGATTTATCGGTTTTTCAGAAAACAAAGCAAATAGCGAGCATAGAAGAAATGCATTTATAATAGCTAGTTTTTTCATTGTTTCATATTTTGTGATATTCACTTAAATAGAACAGAGTAGCAAAAATACAAAAACCAACCAATTAACTGATATATTCTGATATAATTAAAAAAAATACGCTTCCTA
>CAZBVD010000312.1:0-2589 GCA_964495235.1 uncultured Dysgonomonadaceae bacterium
TTTTGTTTTACAAAGTTATATAAGTTTGAGTTTAAATGAAGAGAATGTACTTTTTAAATGTTATTTAAGAGCCAGTATGTTACTTTAGGAGTGTTTATTCCTTCACAGCAAACTGATATATAGTTCTACTTGTGTAGGTTTCGCCAGGGCTTAAGTAGGCCGATGGCCAATCTGGATTGTTGGGTGCATCAGGATACTTTTGTGGTTCAAGACAGATAGCTGTTCTGGGTTTATAGTTAATTCCTCTTTTTCCTGTAACTGTACCATTAAGGAAATTACCTGTATATACTTGCATGCCAGGCTCTGTGGTGTAGACATTTAACTCAATTCCTGTTTTGGGGCTATATACCGTTGCTGCAACAGTTGATATGTCTCCGGGGCTGTTTAACACCCAATTGTGGTCGTAGCCATTTGCATATTTTAGTTGATTGTAGTCATTGTCTATTCTATCTCCAACTTTTCTAGGGGTTCTGAAGTCTAGGTCGGTTCCTTCTACATCTATTATTTCTCCTGTTGTAATAGAAGTACTGTCTATTGGAGTAAAGCTGTCTGCATTAACTGTTAGCTCATAATCCAAGATCGTATTTTCGGGGTTGCCACTTAAATTAAAAAAAGAGTGATTGGTTAAGTTTACAACGGTTTTCTTATCAGTTTCAGCTTCGTATTTAATATCAATAGCGTTATCTTTGGTGAGTGTCATGGTCACCTTTACGGTTAGATTTCCAGGAAAACCCGACTCTCCATCTTTTGATGTATATGTCATCTCTAAGGTTTGGTTATCAATTTGTATTGCATCAAAAACCTTAATGGCAAAATTATCATCACCTCCATGTATAGTATGGTTAAGGTTGTTTTGAGGTAGTTGGTATTCTATACCATCTATAATCATTTTTCCATTGGCTATTCTGTTTGCATACCTGCCAACTGTTGTTCCAAAATTATTTGGAATATTGATATAATCAGCAATAGAGTCGAATCCTAAAACAACATCTTGCATTGCTCCATCTCTGTCGGGAACCATAGCCGATACAATTCTACCTCCGTAATTTGTGATACAAACTTCCATACCTGCGCTGTTTTTTAATACAAAGAGGTCGGTTTGTTTTCCATCTAATTCAGTTATAAAATTGCTTTTCTTTAAACCTGATAGAGTTTTTGCTTCTTCTGGTTCTGTTTTGTTTGTACAGGCCATAAGGATAAATAGGCCTAGAATGAGGGTTAAGTTCTTTTTCATCTTTTTTTTTATTAAAATCGAGACGGTAAATAATTTTTATCTAATATTCTGCTTGAAATAGCAAAGTTCAAAAATATTTATCAATAAAATACTGTTTTTGGAATTTATATATCCCACATATTTTTTAAGCAGTCAGCAATAAGGGAAGCGTATAAATAATGCCGATTTATTATCTAACACCTATTTCACACTCTTGTTTGGTTTTTTGCTTTTACTAACTATAATGTCATAATATGTTATCTTTATTTCGATTGCTCACATCTGCCCATATCCTTTTTTTGCTGTTTCATCACTATAATTTCACCATTAAGGTATCAATGTTTCTTTATAAACACTAAGAAGTTTCTGCAGAGCTTACAAACTACTTTTCTATCATAAACCCGCATTATTCATCACGCTTCAAATGTATGCATATTATCTAGTTTGTAATCAACAAAATATTAAATATTTTTGCTTTGAAGTGGATACCCACTTTTGAGCTATGTTTGCTTTTACCTGGTCTGAGCGTAGTCGAAGGGCACCATCTTCTTCGTTCTAAATTCCTTGAAATATTGATCTATATCTGCGGAGTTCGAGGGCTAGTATCTACTCAAAGCTAAAAACGTGAATAATAAGTGTTATAGAATAGAAGTGGCCTATCATTTTTTTATTAATCTAGGATATTACCGTAATATAGATGATTTTTTTGGTGATCTATCTGTTGATCTGATGAGGGGAGTTTTGGGCTCACCTGCAAATTTATATGTTTTGATTATTTTTTATTATGCACTGTGAAAACAAGGAGTCAGCAATAAATATTTGTTTTTTTACTGAAACATTGTAGTATAGTTAGAATGTCAGAGAAACGACCTCGACCGATGAGCCGAAAAATAAGTTGGAATTTCGATTTCAGCCTTTATAACGCTAGTTTTTCGAGTGAAGCGGGTGTAGTCTTGACCTTTTCTGCTTACTTTTTTGCGTCAAGGCAAAAAGAGTAAGAGGGCTTTGCCCTATGGAATAAAATCGAAGATTTTGGAGCGAAGCGTATTCCATTCGAAGTTGGGGTTTTAAAGGGATGAAACCCATTCAATCAATCCTTCCGCATGCCGCCTTGATACAGATAGTTAGTCTTCTATGAGTGTGAGTCGCTACTTATATTTTAAACACGTCTCGCTATTTGTTCATAGCATGTCTTAAACTGAAATATTAGAGAATTTAATGAAAAGGATAATAACTAAACACACACTTTTGCTGGTGATCCGAGTTTTGCATGTGTTATAACTGGTTTAATCCCTAAATACAATTGGCAGGTTGTCATCTCGACACCCTGCCAATTCTTGTTAACCTTAAATCTAATACTATTATGAAAAAACCAC
>CAZBVD010000313.1:0-2586 GCA_964495235.1 uncultured Dysgonomonadaceae bacterium
ACAGCCAAAAGAAATGACAGGAAAGAGCCTTTTAATAAAAAAATAATATAATAGGGGGTATAGTTTTGAATCCTATCTTTTGATATTATACGATTTTTTTTATTAGACAGATAGAAAGGAGTTGTTCTTAAAAAAAGAACAGCTCCTTTTTTTTGATTATTCTGGTTTGCGTGGATTAGATGCAACCCCTACTCTAGAATTGCTAACGCGACGGCGGTTACTGTAATAGTGGTTGCGATAGCAGCATCCAAAATAATCTTCAAACCTCAGCCATGATTAATCAACTCACTGTTACAACAAATCCAGCACTAATAGATAGATTCAACATAGCCTTTCCATAACTTCTCAAACATTAATCTTACCCAAAATAGCTTACTTCATCTAAAAGTTTTAAATTTGCAAGAGCTTATATTAATACTTACACAACAAGTTATGAAAAACTACATCACCTATGCCCTATTCTTAACAGCTTTCTTTTTGTATACACTCACTTCACAGGCTCAACAAGACCCTGTGGTAGAAAAGATTATCCAAGTTGGCAAAATCAACAATAAAACTATGCAGCATTTAGATATTTTATCTAACCGAATTGGTGGACGACCAATTGGTTCAGACAATTATGAAACTGCTGTATTATGGGCAAAGAGCGAGTTTGAGAAATGGGGAATGGAGGTGGTGTTGCATCAAACAGGTGTGCTGCCTATAGGGTTCAATCGTGGTCCATGGTTTGGCCGAATCCTAGGAGGTGATAATAGTTTTAGCTCACTAGACTTTGCTACCCCATCTTACACAGTTGGCACAAAGGGAGTGCAGCGAGGACATGTATTAATTGAGCCTAAAACTCAACGCGAATTCGACAGAATGAAAGGCAAACTAAAAGGTGCTTGGGTTTTGGTTTCAGGTAAAAACACAGGATTCCCTATAGACTACTCCCCAAGCGCTGAGCAACTACGCGACTCCACTATAGCCATGAATGCCAGAGTAGAAATAGAAAACGATAAAATACGCAGATACAATTGGGTGAATAGAGGCACAGGTAAACAAAAAGAGTTGCTAGCGTTAGAAGAAGAACCTGCACTTTTTTATAGTCAAATGGTTGAAGCTGGTATCTTAGGAATTATTCAATCTAGCCCAGTGCCAATAACTGCCCTTTACGACCGCAAGAATATTGATAATATGAGTTGGGACAACCTACCTAAAATTCCAGACATAAAGTTGAACGAACACCAATATGCCATAATTGAGCAGATGGTAAAGGAGCGAGAATACTTTCAACTAGAGTTTGATATACGCAATCATTTTAGAATGGGTCCTATACCCTACCACACTGTGATTGGAGTTATAAAAGGAACAGAATTCCCTGACGAATACGTCGTGATGGGTGGTCATTTAGATTCCTATGATGTTGCCACTGGCGCTACAGACAATGGCTCGGGCGTAGCGCTATCAATGGAGGCTGCTCGCTTAATTATGGAGGCTGGAGGTAAGCCAAAACGATCAATATTGGTTGCTCTATGGTCGGGCGAAGAGTTTGGCCTGTTGGGCTCTACAGCATGGCTGAAAGACAATCCCAACAAACTAAATAACATATCAGCAATGTTTAATCGTGATGGCGCACCCACTGTCCCTACATCTGTATCTGTTCCACAGGCAATGATAACAGATTTTGAAAAGATATCTGCACCTATAAACGATATCAACCCTAAATTCCCTTTTAAAGTAAATGTAGCACCCGCTCGCAACAGGCCTGCTGTTGGCTCAGGAACAGACGCAGGATCTTTTTTAGCTGCAGGAGTGCCTGTTGTATATCTAAACACTGAAGATATTTGTGGATATAACTTTAGTTATCAAGAAATATGGCACACCACACGCGACACCTATGAGAAATGCCCTGCAGAATATATGAATCACACCTCAATTGTAACAGCAATTGTTGTATATGGAGTGGCTAATTTAGACCATTTATTATCGAAAGAGGGATATTTTGAAAAGAAAAAATAAAGCATAAAACCCACCACATTCACGTTTACCTGATAAAAACGAACAAGACTCATAAATGAATGTCAGCAAAATAATGGAGCCCATTGTTGACTATAACCATTTTATGCAGAAAAGGGAATAATATAATGAATAATGCCCTTAACTTTATTACTTCCTGGGCTTATCGTTCAACCTACACTCACAGATAATCCCTTCTGATAACTTTAATTGTCTTATAGGTTCGGCAACTTGTATTTTCAACAACTTTTGGCTTGCGGAGGGTGCAATCTTAATTTCTAAACTTGCAATTAATGCTATAAAGTGCCCCATGCAAACATTTGTTGGCATTGAAAACGCCTAAGTCATCAACAAAATAGTACAGCAACTTAATTAACTTATACGTTTACATGCAATAGATAGAGCAAATGAAGAGTTGATTTGTTAATACAATACATTGCAAAAAGCATTATTCAGCGTCAATCTTCTCTCTTATTGAGTGATTAACATTTTCAATTATCAAAAAATTGTTACCTTTGCACTCTATTTTACACAAGGTATAAATTGACTGAAAATGAGTAATAAGTTTCCTGAATATAACGAACTTGA
>CAZBVD010000314.1:0-2583 GCA_964495235.1 uncultured Dysgonomonadaceae bacterium
GCCCAACAACTAAAAGTAGATCCCGCTTTCTGGTGGAGCGGTATGCAAGAAACCGAACTTCAACTAATGATTTATGGTGAGGGCATTGCCAACTACACCCCAACAATAACTGCAACTGATGTTACAATAAAAGAGACAGTTCGCCTTGCAAGCCCCAACTACCAAATTATCTACCTCGATATATCGCAAAGCAAACCTCAACAGTTTGATATTCTATTTACAAATGGCAAAAAACAAATTACCTATCAGTATGAATTGAAAGAACGAAAAGCTGAGCGTAAAAATATCGATACATTTAACTCCTCAGATGTATTGTATCTTATTATGCCCGATAGGTTTGCCAATGGCAATCCGGCAAACGATAATATAAAAATGAATATGCCTTACAAAGTAGATCGCTCAAATCCTAACGCACGACATGGTGGTGACCTAGAAGGTATTTCAAACAACTTAGATTATCTTACAGATTTAGGCGTTACCTCTATTTGGCTCAATCCCGTTTTAGAGAACGACATGGAGGGTGGTTCGTATCATGGATATGCTACAACCGATTATTACAAAGTTGACCCCCGTTTTGGAACAAACGAAGAGTATGCACAATTAGTGGAAGATGCCAACAAAAAAGGATTGAAAGTAGTAATGGATATTATTTTTAACCACTGCGGAAGTGATCACCGCTGGATGACTGATGTACCATCGGCCGATTGGTTCAACAATATGGACGAGTATGTGCAAACATCGCATATAAAAGAGGTTTATTTCGACAACTATGCATCAGACTACGATACAAAAAAACTAACCGATGGTTGGTTCGTTCCCACCATGCCCGACCTAAACCAACGCAACCGACACGTAGCCAAATACCTTATCCAAAACAGCATTTGGTGGATAGAGTACACAGGTATCAATGGTATAAGGCAAGACACCTACCCCTATGCCGACTATGATATGATGATTGATTGGTGCGAAGCTGTAGATAAAGAGTACCCAGGATACAATATTGTTGGCGAAGCTTGGCTCAACAACCCCATAGGCACAGCCTTTTGGCAACAAGACAGTAAAGTCAACAATGTAAGAAACACAAAGCTAAAAACAGTAATGGATTTTAAACTAATGGGTTTAAGCCACTCTGCTTTCTCTGAAGAAACTGGTGACTGGAATGGTGGATTACATGGCATTTACGAAAGCTTGAGCTACGATTACATCTACCCCGACATCTACCACGTATTGCGTTTCTTAGACAACCACGACACCGATCGTTTTCTGAAAGAGATACCAACAGATTTATTGACCTACAAACAAGCAATAACATTTTTGCTCACCATTCCTGGCATTCCTCAACTCTATTACGGAACAGAACTACTCATGCATGGCAATAAAAGCCGATACGATGGCGATATTCGCCTTGATGTGCCAGGAGGATGGGCAGGCGATAAAGAAAACCATTTCACAAGAGAAGGACGCAGTAATCTACAAAACGAAGCTTTCGATTTCTTGCAAAAAATATTGAAATGGCGCCAAGGTAACGACATCATTGCCAATGGTAAAATGAAACACTACGTAGTGCAAAATGGTGTCTATCTGTATGAGCGATACCTGAACAACAAAAAGGTAGTAATTGTTATGAATGGTACTACTAAGAATGTAGAAGTAGAGCTAGCTAGATATGCCGAAACATTAGGTAATAGCAAACAAGGTTTTGATATTGTATCAAATAAAAACATACAACTATCCAACACACTCAAACTAACACCAAGACAGACTATTATATTAGAATTGAACTAAAGTTTTCTTAGGAAACCTTTCCAAAATAAAACCATAAGATGAAAACTATAAAAAAACTACATTGGCTCTTTCTCCTACTATTTATTGCAGTAGCGTGCAGTAGCGACCCAGAGATTAAACCCACACCGCCCACCCCACCCGATCCTGAGGTACCAGCAATTAAAGATGGGTTCAATATAAGCGAATCAGCACCCGATGCTGACAAAACATTGACCATTACTTTTAAAGCACCAAAACTAACACCATTATACGGTTACAAAGGCGATGTTTACGCACACACAGGTGTAGTATCTGAGGGATCATGGATGTATGTGCCAGCTACATGGCAAGAAAATATTGCAAAGTGCAAGATGACCAAAGTTGAAGATAATGTTTGGAGCATTAAGTACACTCCCACTGTTAGACAATGGTTTGGTTCTGGAGAAACAGCCATCAATAAGATTGGTATAGTAGTGCGCAGTTCCGATGGAGAAAAACAAACTGAAGACTACCTCATCACCGTAACCGATAGCAAGTATAAACCTTTTGAACCAGCCGCTATTAAAAATGCAACACAACCTGCAGGCCTCAAACACGGTATAAACATTGTGGACAATACCGTTACATTGGTACTATATGACAAAGACAAAAACAATAATCATAAAGACTTTGCTCATGTAGTGGGCGACTTCAATGATTGGACACTGAGCAACACAGACAAATCGCAAATGTATCGCGACAATAGTGCAGGAACTTGGTGGATAACACTAACAGGACTAGACAGCTCCAAGGAGTATGCTTTTCAGTATTATGTTGGCA
>CAZBVD010000315.1:0-2574 GCA_964495235.1 uncultured Dysgonomonadaceae bacterium
ATTGAACTGCTTCTTGAGCTGTTTCGGCTGGGCGAGAAAGGTCTAAGCCATATATCTTACCTAATTCTTCTATATCTTTTAGTGCTCTTATTTGCTCTGCTACCTCTTCGCGAAGGCGAATTTGGCTGTCTGTCATTGGGCCTTTGAGTGTTTTCTTATCGGCCTGCTTGGCTTCAATTAAATAAGTAGTACCATAAAGTGCCAATCTGCGATAATCGCCAATGATTCTTCCACGAGCATAGTTGTCTGGCAGTCCTGTAAGAATTCCTAACGAACGATATGTTCTTATTTCAGAAGTGTAGGCATCAAATACACCATCGTTGTGAGTTTTAGCATATTTAGTAAAAGTCTCTTTCACTGCTGGAGAAACTTCCAACCCATGCTCTTTACATGCTCTTTCTACTACCGAAAAACCTCCATAAGGTTTCATGGCACGTTTTAGCAACATGTCGGTTTGCAAGCCCACAATAAGCTCGTTGTTCCTATCAATATACCCCGCTGCATGAGAGGTAATAGTAGAAACTATTTCATTGTCAATAGCACGAACTCCGTTTCTTTCCCTCTCTTCTTTGATGGCATTCAAGCAGATATTCCACATGTTTTTTGTGCGTTGTGTTGCTCCTGTTAGAAACGAGGCATCACCATCGTATGGAGTTATATTTTTTGATACAAAACCACGAACATCAATTTTTTGATTACCGTTATTTAAAATAGAATTAACCATAAGTGTTGTAATAATATTATTTTGAGATAATAATTTAAAACCTAAAAATCTTTGAACAGACAAAAATAATGATTTAGTACCTATAAATCGAATATCTATTACTCATTATGTTTTAAAAACATATTTTGGGAGGTCGCAAATTGTTTAGAGTGGCGCAGTTTCAATGTTTCTGATTTGTTTGTTAAATTACAGTGGTTTATGTTAATTGTGTGGTGGCTTTTCGGTAATTTCTGATATTGATATTTAAGAACACCTCTATTAGTAGTAAAACACTTGTTTCAAGTTTTATTATTTCAACATGCAAATAATAAACAACTGTATCTATCAGGTGTTATACAATTAATTAAAACAGCTATCTATGTTATCTAAACTAATTTTTTTGTCAGGCTTTGCTGGTGTAACTGTTTTTATTGGAGGGTTGTTAGCTAATTATTTCAATCATCATGTAAAAGAGAGTCCTGTTAAATACGAAGTAACACATACTATGATGTCATTCGGAGCAGGTATTATTTTAGCAGCCGTTGCATTAGTGCTTATGCCATACGGAATAGCGCATTTAAATATATTTTCCTTGACATTCTCTTTTCTGTTGGGTTCAGTAGGATTTATGCTTTTAGATCACTACTTAGAGCAAAAAGGAGGTAAAACTGCTACACTACTTGCCATGCTCATGGATTTTGTGCCCGAATCAATTGCTTTGGGAGCAGTATTTGCAGTAAATGTACAGATGGCTACTCTTTTGGCAATCATTATCGGACTTCAGAACTTGCCCGAAGCGTTTAACTCATTTCGCGATTTAGTTTTGAGTGGTTTCACCATTAAAAAAACTTTGGTGATATTTTTCTTTCTCAGTTTCTTTGGCATTGTTGGTGCTCTTCTTGGTTTTTATTTCTTAACAGATTCAACCACACTCACAGCACTTCTTATGATCTTTGCTAGTGGAGGCATATTATATCTTCTCATTCAAGATATTATACCTGCTAGTAAATTAGAGAATAAACACCTAGTATCTTTAGGAGCTATTGCGGGTTTTTTGGTTGGGGTAGTTGGAAGTGTTATTGCTTAGGGAGAGTAATGGGGAGTTGAAGTAAAACATTGTTTTTTTTAAAGTCATCTGTGTAAAATATAATACAATTATGTCTTCATACAACTATCTTACGATATCGAAATATCTGTTACAGAATAGGGTGTCTTTATTAAGCAAAAAAGAATTTTGTGAGTCAGAAATTAAATCTACCTAATAGAAATTCCCGCTCATGTCATAAAATTCAAATCTACCGCGAAAGATTTTACTCTCATGACATAATAATCTAATCTTTCATGTAGGATTTAGTGGATATGACATATTATTTAAATCTACTATGAAAGATTCAATAATCATGACATAGGACTCTAGTCTTACGAGTAAGAAAGGGTTTTCATCATATAACAATAAAATTCAAGGTAATCTTATTGTTTATTCTTCCCAGAAAAAACAACCGGCATCTCCGTCCCCACAAACTGCACCACCAATATGTCATTGTCTTCTTTCACCTCATAGTTCTCCAACCAGTGTTTGATATCAAACGAAACGGGGAAATAGGCATATCTATGTTGATGAATATTGAACCCCATCTCGGTTAATGCACTGTTTTGCTCTTTCTTATCGGGCTCAATGCTAAAAAGGTCTTTTGGTTTTATTTTATTGTAGCTGTAATAATCAAGATAGATTAGTTGGTGAAGCACATTGTTTGATGGTTGCTCTTGTAGGGCATATTTGTGGAGAGCCTCGTAAATATCCAACAATACATGTTTGTGAAACTGGTAGTGTGTATCGAAATACTCGCCCAATCCGAGCAGGAAATCAAATA
>CAZBVD010000316.1:0-2566 GCA_964495235.1 uncultured Dysgonomonadaceae bacterium
TCCTTTGCAGTGGGTTTAGTTATCGCTTTAGTTGTTGTGTTATCATTTTTAGCATTGGCTTCTGCTTTCTTCCTTGCTCTTCGTTTATTAGTGGCGATGCGCGTTTTCATTCTTTTTGAGTTTGCAGTCAGCAGAAGGTTAAGTTCGTGAACTAGTTGCGAGTAATCAACATCTTTATAAATCTTTTGCTTAGTGTCTACATCTTCAAAGAAAAGGCGTAATATGCGCAACGATTCCTTTCTAATAACCACGTTGTTTTTTCGGGAACTCTTTTTTAAGTCAGCTTCTCTTATATCATAAAGCTTATTATACTCGGAGTTAGCTTTTCTTAATTTATCAATATAACTTTGCACGCCCAGAGCTTTAAAGGCTTCTCTTTTATGATTTACTTCTCCAGTATCTAAAGCCAAGAAGAAACGGTGCAAATTATCTCTGGTTATATCTCTATTGTGTTGCCCTAAATATGTCAACAGCCTTTTGGATTGCCTTCTTGCAATGATGGCCATATATTGAATGTTGTCATCATCTATATTCAGCTTTGCTTTTACATGTGCATTGATAAGCGAAGAATACGATAATCGTTGTTGGTGAAGTCTTGCTAATTCTGGTGTTAGATGATGCTTTATACTTTGATTAACCATTTTATTGGCTATTGGTTCTTGCATTACCAAAACATTATATGCTTCTTGCAGGTGTGTAGTTTCTAGATTGTGAGAGTCTAAAATTTCAATCACATCTTTTATCATTGTCGGAATTTCTTCATTAAGAAGATTTGATAGGGATATTTTCTTTACCTCTTTCATGATATTAAGGGTTAAAATAGTGTGAAGGTTAATTTACACTCACAAATATAACTGTTTTGCACCTATTTACACAGTATTGAATAATCATTTACCTGCAAAAAAAGAGGCCTAATCAAAAAGAGAACTTTTTCAATGAGTATAGATGCTCAAATACTATGTGTTGGGTGTATCTTGTTGATAAGATTACAAAAATAACGATGCATGTATACCAAAACTGCTAAAGGAAAGGATAAAACAGAATGAATTTATATCATTGTAATTTATATGTGATGCTAAACACAGTGCATCTATCTCAGGGTATTGAACAGATAGCAAAAAAAAGCCTAATCAATCTGATCTTCTAGGTCAAACAACTATTTTATGAGTATATCTTTATCGTTTTACTTGAGAGCTTACTCAAACAGCAATGCATGAATAGCATTTTACTCTTTTATGGTTAGTTACTATAGTTAGAGTTCGTAAAATTGTGAGTTTAGCTTGATAATATACTTAGAGTAAACTAAAACATATATTTAGTTCATTCTAAGTGTTTGAATACGCGAAAAGCCTATTTTAGTTAGGTTTTATAGTTAGAACTATCAAAACTGAATATTTAGTTTAGTATTATACTAATGAGTGAGCAAAAAAGTAAATTTAGATTACTCATTACAATATATTCTAAACTAAAAACAATAGAATGATAATGAAATGCTCTGTTTTTTGCAATCTTACACGTAGCTTCATATAGATGCTATGTTGTTTGCTTCAACACCCAATAATCTTTAGATAGATATGAGAGATTTGGATAAACTTTTGAAGTTTTTCAGATAGATGCACTATTATTTCTTCAGTCTTCTCTCTGTAATTAGATAGATGCAATCTTATTACCATAATCCTACAAGTAATTTTAGATGCATCAAGTGTCTTTTTTGCTGTTTAACTAAGAAGATTGTCAATAACATAGAGGATTATCGTCATTTTTCTACTATTCTGTTTCAAACTAAACAGGTAAATAAGAGCTTATAGACAATAAGCTATCTACTCCTTTAGCAGTGCATCAAAAATATCATTGGTGAAGCTATCAATGTTATTAACCTTCAAATAGGAGTTGGGTTTTTCTCGGCCTGCAATGCTCTGTAGCGATTTGATAGTTGAGGCTAATGAAAACGCATCAACTTTGTTTACTGTTATTCCTAATTTGTATTGTTTTACTAGCTTGCCTATCAGGTTTTCGCGCGGAGCAATAACAGGTTTGTTAAATTGAGCTGCAAAGCCAAGCATTCCGCTGCTTTGTGCGGTGTCTTTGTAGGGGGTAAGTATATAATCGGACGATAGGCATAGTGAACCTAAGAAAGAATAGTCGCAAAACTTGTCAAAGCATAGTAGTTGCACTCTTTTGCTTTGTTGGTTGTATAGTTGATAAAACTGCTCTTTAATATCTTCATAAACTTTACCAGCAAAGATAAAACATTTATCTTCAAGCTCTTTTTCACTCAATAGCGCTATAGCTTTTAATATTTCGAGTGTTCCTTTCCTGTGGGTTAAACCTCCAAAATGAAGAAATGCTTTTTTAGTAGTTGATATATTCAACTCTTCGCGTAGGTCTTGCAAGTGCTCTTGTTTAATAGGCACAAACGGATCTGAAAGAAACAAGAACTTGTTAGTTTTAAACAACCTATTCAAATAGCGTGTGCTTGTTGCATCGTTTAAGATGAATATGTTTTTGAACCGAGACATCTTAGCCAGTAGTAGGTACTTGAAAGCTTCTTTTCTTCTTTTAAACC
>CAZBVD010000317.1:0-2545 GCA_964495235.1 uncultured Dysgonomonadaceae bacterium
TTGTGGTTGCCTAAAGTTTTTGGAGTAATGGGTAATTAAATAATAAATATTTATAAGCTTTTTATCTAAAGGATGATAGATGATTTATGAAAGTACATTTAAGAGTGCTTTGTTAAAATAATAATCAAAATGAACTACTGTTATCATCTGATTGTTTTATCATCTATCATCCTTTGTTTATTGCTAACTCTTCATGCTTTTATTAGGTGCTAAGAGATTGAACCTGCAACTTGTTTTTGGAGAACCTATGACGCTATAATTTGTATTTGTTATTATAGCTGCTTTTCGTAGTCCTTTTGTAATCGAGTATTTTTTTTAAAATCTATATTATGTATAAACTGTTCAATATTTCCGATAAAGTAGTAGTTATCACCGGCGGAACTGGTGTTTTAGGTGCTTCTATGGTAGAGTATTTAGCTCATCATGGAGCAAAAGTAGTAGTCCTAGCACGTAATAAAGAAAAAGGCGATAAACTTATAAATAGAGTTCGCTCCAGTGGAGGAGAGGCTATATTCTTAGTTACAGATGTAAATAATAAAGATATCTTAGAGCAGAATAAAAAGGATATTTTAAATAAATATAAAAAGATAGACATTCTTATTAATGGTGCAGGAGGTAATATGCCAGGAGCGACCATTGGTCCCGATAAAACAATATTTGATTTAAATATAGACGATTTTAAAACAGTAGTTGACTTAAATCTTGTAGGTACTGTATTACCATCAATGGTCTTCGGATCTTGTATGACAGAGCGTAAAAAAGGAAGTATAATTAATATTTCATCTGAGTCGGCCTTGCGTCCTTTAACACGTGTGGTAGGATATGGAGCGGCCAAAGCTGCGGTTACAAACTTCACAAAATTTTTGGCTATTGAATTGGCTACAAAGTTTGGAGAAGGATTGCGCGTGAATGCAATTGCACCAGGCTTTTTTATTACCGAACAAAATCGCGCATTGCTTACAAATGAAGATGGCTCTTATACCGACCGAGGCAATACAATTATTGCTCATACACCATTTGGCAGATTCGGTCAACCTGAAGAGCTACTAGGAACATTACATTGGTTAGTTAGCGATGCCTCTAAATTTGTAACAGGCACACTAACCGTTGTTGATGGTGGTTTTGATGCGTTTTGCATTTAATTACAAATTATAGAAATAATATTAATCTTTTAACAATACGATAAAATGGCTTTAAAATTACGTCAAAATAGTAAGTATTCATTATTAGTTCCCACAAGTATTGGAGTTCGTATCACACCAGTTAATGGACAACCAGTTCATAGCAGTAACTTGTATGAGATGTATGTAACTAGTGCTGAGACAAATGTTGCAAGTATATCCTCTTTTTTGGGTCTTCCAGTAAAAGTTCTAACAACCTTCGTAAAAGATAGCCCTATTGCTCAATTTATAAAGAGCAATTTGAAGAGTAGGCATATGGATTATGAGGGTCCTGAAGTAGAACAAGGAAATCCTTGGGGATATCGTCACCAATTCAATATTGCAGATAGTGGTTATGGCACAAGAGGACCAAGAGTTCAAAATGATCGTGCAGGAGAAGTAGGAAGAACCTTAAACACAAAAGATTTTGATCTGGAGCGTATATTTGGAGAAGAAGGTGTTCAAGTGGTACATCTATCAGGATTAATTGCTGCCTTATCTCCAGAAACAAGTGAGTTTTGTGTGCAGATTGCACGTTTTGCTAAAAAACATGGCACACTTATTTCTTTTGACCTCAATCACCGTGCTACTTTTTGGGAAAACCGCGAGGAGGAATTAAGAGGTGTATTCAATGAGATAGCATCTTTGTCTGACATCTTAATTGGCAACGAAGAAGATTATCAACTTTGTTTAGGCATTGAAGGTCCTGAAGCAGGTGGTGAAAATATTGAAGAGACATTAGATGGTTTTAAAGGCATGATTTTGAATGCTAAAAAGGCATATCCAAATGCTTCAGTTTTTGCAAATACATTACGTGAGGTAGTAAGTGCAAATCAGCATCTTTGGGGTGCAATTGTTTTTGAGAATGATAATTGGCACGTTGTTAAACCACGACCAATTGTTGTGTTAGATAGAATTGGCGGTGGTGACGGATTTGTTGGAGGTTTACTATATAGTATTATGAAAGAATGGAAACCATCTAAATGGATTCAGTTTGCTTGGGCAACAGGTGCATTGGCTACTACTTTCTTAACAGATTACGCACAGCCTGCTGATGAGCAAATGGTTTGGAATGTATGGAGTGGTAACGCTCGTGTAACACGATAGAAATAATTCACATATAAAAATATAAGTAATGAAAAAATTGGCAGATATAGGGTTGATTGGGTTAGCTGTTATGGGCGAAAATCTTGTTCTTAATATGGAAGACAAAGGTTTTACAGTAGCACTCTTTAACCGCACAATTGAAAGAGTAGACGCCTTTGTTGAGGGCAGAGGAAAAGGCAAGAACTTTATTCCAACGCATTCTTTAAAGGAGTTAGTGTCATCGCTTGCTAAACCGCGAAAAGTGATGATGTTGGTGAAAGCAGGGCAACCTGTTGACG
>CAZBVD010000318.1:0-2545 GCA_964495235.1 uncultured Dysgonomonadaceae bacterium
CGTACATAGCACCACGAGACGGATAAAGAGTTTTCTTATAAAAGGCATTACTGTCTGCAAAGTCGCGATACTTGGTGTCAACTATCTGCAAATGGAACAATTGAATCAAATATATAACAGCAATTATTGCCACTGTAACCCCAATGATGATACTTCGGTTGTAAAACGGATCTTTTCTATTCATCTGCAGTAAATGTTTTGTACATAAAAGCGTCTAATCCAAAAAGGATAACTAGTGTAAGAACAATTGATGCAGCCCATCTCAAGAGTAATACTTGTGGGTTGAAAAGTGAGAACGATTCGAGCGTAAAGAGTGCCGTTTGGTGTATAATAATTGCCACAGAAGCATACTTTATAAAAGCTCCAGGGGCAGTGTATATGCTAGGTATATACTCTTCGGTTTCGTCTTTGGTAAAGAATAACCGTAAAAGTGAATGTCTAAATGCCGCAACAAGTGTAGCAGCGGCAGAATTGATGCCTGGGGTATTCAAAAAGATGTCGATAATGAATCCGAGTAAGAATCCTACGATGATAACATAAAATAAATTACGTCCAACGGGAAGTTTTAAAAGAAAGTAGATATATAGAAACGGAGTGGCGAAACCAAATATACTTATTTGGTTGAAAACAAGAACTTGCAGCACTATTAATACTGCAAACAGCAACACTTCGTATAGATAATCTAGCTTCATTATTTTATACTTGTTTCAAGGGTGGTTCGTTCGCGATGATATTTATCATTGATGATTAATACATGCTGTAAGGTTTGGAAATTTGTAGCCAAAGTGATGTTGAATGTGTTGAAATTATCATCAGTAGACACCCCTATTTCTTTGGTGTAACCCACTATAATACCTTCGGGGAATATACGGGAAAATCCTGTTACCACTGTATCTCCTACAGCAAACAACTCATGTTTAGGAACTTCTCTCAATTGGGCCTCGTTGGCATTATTACCATCCCATGCTATCGACCCAAAGTTGTCAGAGTCTTTCAGTTTTGCTCCAAGTCTAAACTTCGGATTGATTATAGGAATGATAACTGCTGAGTGTTTTGAAACATTTCGCACCACACCCACTACTCCTTTTGTAGAAATAACTCCCATGTCTGGCGCAATACCATCTAATGAACCTTTGTCTATGGTAATGTAGTTGTTGAATTTAGATATACTGATATTGACTACATCGGCTGGAATAAACTCGAATTGTGCGGGCACAATTGAATCAAGCGTGAATGCTTTTATTGTGCTAGTGTCGCCTGTTAGTGTAATAACAAGTTTTCTGAGTTGCTGTACAGAGCGTTCTAGTTCTGCATTTCGACTAAGCAATTCATTATTGTTTCGCTTGAGTTGAAAAAATGATGTTACATTGTTGGATATTCCATATAGTTGGCTGCTTACTTTGTTGGCCGATGATAAAAAGACGCTTCGTTGATAAGAGTTGTGCTTGAATACCAAAAACATGCTAAAAGTAATCAATAGTGTTGCCAGAAACCACGGACTGTTCCTTAAAATATAATTAAGAAGGTTTCTCATAAATAGTTCCTGCGGTATATCATGCGACTCTTATCGCATCTTGTTATGAATAAAAATATTAATATCTATGTTTCAGTGCTATATTGTTATGTAATTGTTGGTTTAAAATTCTGGCCTTTTATCTCATCAAGAAATTAAACTTATCAATATTTCTCAGAGCAATACCAGTCCCAATTCCTACTACACGCAATGGGTCTTCTGCAACTTGAAACTGAATACCTATTTTATCTGTAAATCTTTTGGCTAAGCCGCGCAGCAAACCACCACCACCGGTGATATAGATACCATTGCGAACAATATCGGCATATAATTCGGGAGGAGTGTGTTCTAATGCACTCAATATAGCAGAATCTACTTTAGAAATTGATTTCTCAAGGCAATGTGCAATCTCTTGATATGAAATTGGTACATCCATTGGTAAAGAGGTCATGCGGTTTGGACCGTGAACTACAAAGTCTTCAGGTGGATCGGCCAACTCTGTCAACACCGAACCTACATTAATTTTAATTTGTTCAGCAGTTCGTTCTCCTACCTTTATATTGTGTTGGCGCCCCATGTAGTCTTGTATATCTTCAGTGAGGTCATCCCCGGCAATCTTAATTGATTTGTTTGAAACAATTCCACCTAATGAAATTACAGCAATTTCTGTAGTTCCACCACCTATATCCACAATCATGTTTCCTTGGGGTGCTTCTACATCTAGTCCAATACCTAGTGCAGCAGCCATTGGTTCAAATATCATATACACATCACGTCCTCCAGCATGTTCAGCAGAGTCGCGCACCGCACGAATTTCCACCTCTGTGCTGCCCGATGGTATGCATACCACTACGCGAAGTGATGGAGAGAAGAATCTTCTCTTGTTTTTGTTGGCCATTTTTATCATGCCTCTAATCATCTGTTCAGCGGCAGCAAAGTCGGCAATTACACCGTCTCTAAGAGGACGAATAGTACGTATATTATCATGAGTTTTCCCATGCATTTGTCTTGCTTTTTCTCCCAAAGCAATCA
>CAZBVD010000319.1:0-2529 GCA_964495235.1 uncultured Dysgonomonadaceae bacterium
AGTCACGACGAAGAGCGTGCAGCTTACAAACAAGTAGCTTATGGATTCGAATATTTAAAATCAGATTTAGCACAGCGCATGTCGCAACTAGCCACCAATGCAGCATTCTTCTTCACAGTGCCCGGTCCAAAAATGATATGGCAGTTTGGAGAGTTGGGCTATGATTTCTCAATTAATAGCGACCAGAGTGGAGTTGTAAGAGGAGACGATTACCGTACTGCTAAAAAACCAATTAGATGGGACTATAAAGATGTAACCGAGCGAAAACAACTGCTCAACACCTACACAAAACTAATAGCATTACGCAATGAGCATCCCCAGTTGTTTACACCATCGGCTATACTTAATTGGAAAGTATCTGCAAGCTTTTGGAACAATGGACGCTTCTTGACACTTACAGACCCCAACAGCAATAAACACTTGGTGGTAATAGGTAATTTCACTAATAATGATGGAACATTCAGCACCACATTCCCCCGGTCTGGCCAGTGGTACAACTATATGAATGCAACGGACACCATAATTGGTGCTAAAGAAGCAAATATAAACGTTCCTAAAAACAGTTTCAAAATATATACTTCGTTCTCTACTAATCCATAAAAAAAGATAGAATAGAAAACATTGTATTTACAATAACAAAGAGGGTGTCCAAATTAGGTTTTTTGGGGCGCCCTTTTTGGTTTTGTTATATCAATATAGAATTGTGTGGGGGTAATTTGATATAAATAATTAGAAAAGGATGATGTATACTGAGTGTTAATTATAAACTAATCATTACTTTAAAATGATATGAAACGCAAATGAAAAAGGTGCCAGTTAATGTAGGACTTAACTAGCACCCCATTCGTAAATAACGAATTTGTATCAACCATTTCTTGCCACTGTTTTATTAGCCTGTCATATGTAGATTTAAGGTGCCACAAAGTATTTGATTTCTCTGTTTTACATTGCTCTCGTTTGCCAATATATTTGTTTAGCATCAAGCTATCCCTTTTCATCATTTCTTTTTTTTACTTGGACTGAAATATTGCCACTTTGTATAGAGTCTTCGATATTTGTCTTTAGAATTGTTTCTATGACACGATATTCGGTCAGTTTGTATTTTGTCCCATCTAATAAAGCATGTTCTTTTAATGCTTTTTTTATATTCCTATCTTCAGTATTGCAAGACACAAATCCACAAAACAGGAAGAAAATTAAAATTACTTTTAATACGAAAGTTTTGTTTTGCTTAACTCCATAAACTATTTGAGGACGAAAGATTCGAAAATTAACAATGTTTTTTTCTCTATTTGAGTTTGAATGTTTCATTTTTTTCATAGTGTGTCTTTATTTATAATCTTAAATCACTAAATATTTTACTGCTGAAGCTGAATTTATCCATTCTCCACCACCTCAATCTCCTCTTCCGTCAAGCCATACACCTCATAAACCAATTGGTCTATTTCGGATTCGAGGGCGGTGGTGTCAGCAGGCGAAGATTGTTTTATTATTCTAACTTCATCACTCTAATTTTGCAAGAACATCATTAACAAATGAATCCATTCTTGAAAAAGCGAACCATTTTTTGCCTAAATCTTTCAATGATGCTCCTATGTGGTAAAGATCTTTGTTATCAATTACCACAAAGCGATCATGACATTCGGCAAGTATCTTTATTTCTATTTCAGGGTATTGTGCATTGTGTTTTGCCAAGTCCAATTTGAGCTGTTTGTTTACCTGCTTTGTATAAATAGTTGCAGATACATTCTTGTCTCTTTTACTAAGTAATGTCAACACACTTTCATCAATATAATTATCTATTAATACAATCGACTTTTCTGCTTGTTTTATAATTTTATTTACAAATAGGTAAGCATCAAAAACTTGTCCATCAAAAAACACACCTTGTGTAGGGGCTAGACTTCTATTTTGGAGTGCTTTAAAAACCTGCTTTATTTTTTCATCCGTAATAAATTGTTTGTTTTCAATGTTATCGAGACGTTGAAATATTCCTGCATTAGAGGAAATAAACTTTTTCATGTTTACAAACGCTTGCATAATTTGAATGCTTACTTCAACTGCAATATCACTACGTAAAACAGCAGAAAGCATTGCAACTCCTTGTTCTGTAAAAGCATAAGGGTTTACAGAGGAGTGTTTCAACATCTCAAACCGGTCACAATTTGTGACCAGTTCATCACTCTCATTATCAGTGAGTTGAAATCTAAAAAATTGAGGAAAACGATTTAAGTTCCTTTTTACTGCTTGGTTTAAAACCTTTGTTTCCACCTCATAAAGTTTTGCTAAATCCCTATCTATCATTACAGGCTCATTCCTAAAAGTGAAAATAAGGCTCTGAATATCTTCTGTTTTTATTATTTCATTCATAATACAAAAACCTTGATTGTGCAGAAATCAACCTGCTACTTATATTATAATTAATTGATTATTTAAAATGCTGTTACTAAAATACTTATCATGCCCATCACGAAATCCTTCAATTATGGTTCAGATTTTTCTCCACACCCCAATCTCCTCTTCCGTCAA
>CAZBVD010000320.1:0-2527 GCA_964495235.1 uncultured Dysgonomonadaceae bacterium
ACCAACAATAACTTTGAACCATTTTTGAAAATTGCCCTATTCCCGAATAATAGTAACCACCCATCCACTGCCAAATTTGACACCCCGGTTAATTTATGGTATACTAAATATAGAGGGCGAATAGCCCGATAAAAATGGAGGAAGTTATGACACTTGATTATACTTTAACAACAACCGAAGACAGGAATGCCTATTTACATAATCTAGACCTAACAACCGCAAACGATCACGATTTGGAGATATGCGCCAACTATCTGCTCCACACCGTGGATAAATCTCTCTGCGGCTCAGCTCAACAAAATCGTAGTAGCAACAAAAAAAATTTAGAACTAGACCCCTCAGTAGAACATTTCGAGATAAAACCCAAGAAGGGCGGCAACTACTACACTTCACCACCAAACCCCGTTCCATGGGAGCACCCCGCAATAGCCGACCTAAAAAAAGGTATAGAGCAGTTGCTGGCCCTACAAGAAAAGGAAACAGATTCTACCAGAGCCTACTATTTAGGGAGATGGATTACAGACGCTCGCTTAGAGGCCCGATTGCGGCTGCCTATTCCAACAATGAGTTTGAAATCATCTCCCCCATCACCGCCACCTTCGATAGACCTAGAACAAAATGGTCTTGATTGGACTAATAGTTTTCACCTCAAACACATATGCAAGTATTACAGCCAATTGCGGCAAGACGACGAGGCAAAGTGGGATATGCACTATTTCGACCAGTTGGTGGAAGCTACCCCTTTAGAACCTTGGCAAAAACACGTATTAATACGATATATAGATGGGCAAAATGCAATTATAACAGCAAGAGAGCTGGCTTACGATTTTGATAAAGGTGTGCACCCCGGCTATACAAGCGTAGTGATGCGGTCAATATATACAAAAATAGCGAAGACAGCGCAAGAGCAACAGTTATTAACAGACATGAAAAATGGAAAACTGGAGCCTAGAAAGTGCCGAAAATGCGGCAAGATATATCCCGATCATAGTTTTTGGTGGCAGAAGGGACAGCGGCAGTGCAAATCGTGCTTGAATGGCTGGGAGGAAAAATAGTATGTGCCGATATTGTGACCCCTATCCAGAACCTCTTCTAGACGATGACAACCTTAGAGTGGTTATAGAGTATGGCGACAGGTCGACTAGATTGGGAATTTTAGGTGGAGATGCGCAGGCAGCAATTCTAATTAATTATTGCCCCGTGTGCGGCAGTAGCATTAGAGATTGCGGGCGCAGTGCAAAAGGAAATAATATGGCTTAAAAAGCAAAAGGAGATAATATGGCTTATAAATGTGAAACGTGCAGCAAGTCCAAACCTGACTCAGAATATATGCCCTCTTCCAGTCCATTCTGGCCTAGGGGGCATATTCATATCTGCTACGATTGCGTAGAAGAGCTGGTAGACGGCAATGACCTGAATCAAGTAGACAGGCTGCTGCAGCTCAGTAATACAGCTTTCATGCCTCAAGAGTGGCGTAAACTGTGGAAGAGGGAAGGATTAAAAGCTTTCCGAAAGTATGCAACCTTATATAACGACTTTAATTATTATAAATATGATTGGTCCGACCAAAACGAGAGACTTATGGAAGCTGCGAAAAAAGGTATGATAGACCTAGAGTTAGAGGAGCTAAAACCAGCTTTTCTAAAAAAACTAAAAACTCGATGGGGAGACCTGCCGGAATATGATCTCGTGTGGTTAGAAACCTACTACAACAATATCATGTCAGATTATAACGTGCAAGAGGAAACCCAGCGGGATATGTTCCGCAAGATTTGCCGAATGTCTTTATACATCGAAAAAGATTTACAAAATGGCGGAATAGACAAAGACTTTATGACCCAATACAACAACTTTATGACGAGTGCTTTGAAGAACGTGCAGAAAAAAGACTCAAACGCTATTACGTCAGTCGGTCAGATTGTTGAATTTATCGAGCGTAACGGCTATCGAGCTAACTTCTATGACGGAGTGCCGAGAGACGAAATTGATATGCTTTTAGAGAACATGAAAGAATACATTGCCGACCTAGTGAGAGGCGAAACAAACCTTCCTGAGATTTATGCTCAAACTAAGCAACGCTACGATCAAGGTGCTATTGGTGGAGGGGTCGATGAAGGTTCTATTGATGAAGCTAAGTTAGAGGCTACTCTTGCCGAGGGAGTAGAGGACGAGCTGAGCTTCGAAGATGACGAGGAGTTGTTATAATGGCGAACACGTGGGGGAAATTGACCTCTACCCCAATGAGTGAGGCCAAAAAAGTTTTTGAGCAAAAGATGGGAAAAGATACCGGATTGCTCAAGCTCGGACCAGACTATAACAACAACAGCAGTAGAGTTGTGACTGAGGAAAGATTATTAAAAATCTTACCCGCACTAGAGCAGTATTACGAGTTGTGGTTGGCTTATCCAGATAAGTTTATAGACCTACTTATGCCAGCTGACACCGCGTTTAAGCTAATGCCTTTTCAGATTCTTTCGTTGCGGATTAACGCTCGACACAAACTCGTATTCCAAACGGCTACTAGGGG
>CAZBVD010000321.1:0-2520 GCA_964495235.1 uncultured Dysgonomonadaceae bacterium
AGGTTCATCTTGCTAGAGTAGTTGGCGCGACACACATACACATTAGCATCCGCTATGCGGTTAATAATAAGCGTATCGGTAACCAAACTCACCGGTGCACTATCAATTACAATATAGTCAAACATACCGCGCAGCTCCTTCATGGCATCGTCCAACGTGTGGCGCGATAGCAACTCCGCAGGATTGGGCGGAATAGGCCCAGCGGGCATCACCCATAAATCTTTGCTATAAGGAGTGGAATAAATTACCTGCTCAATATCCTCTTCATAGCCCGATAGGTAAGTAGACAACCCCTTGCCATTCTTAATATCCATATAGTCGTGCAGGCGTGGCAAGCGTAAATCCATCCCCATCAGCAACACCCGTTTACCCAATAGCGCCAAACTAATGGCAGTGTTTATAGCAACAAAAGTTTTCCCCTCGCCAGGCACAGTAGAAGTAAACACCACCACCTTCTCATCGGCCCCCATACTCATCATCAACCTAGTCCTTATCATCCTAAAGGCCTCGTCCATCTCCGTATCGGCATTCTCCGTTACGGCCACATTATCGCTGGCCCCTGCCCCATCGTAAGTAGGTATCTCGCCCAATATAGGCAAGTGAGTCAATCTATCAACATCGGCCCGTGTGCGAATTTTATATTGTATCACATCCAACAAATATATCACACCCACCGGTAGCAACAACCCTACAAGCAAACCAGCCATCAGCAAAATATTCCTCCTCGGGTGCACCACTCCCGCTGCATACGCACTATCCACCATTATAGCATTATTGCTAGTAGCTGCCAGCGCCATAGCATTCTCCTCGCGCTTTTGTAGCAACAAGGTGTATAGGCGCGCTTTAATCTCCTGTTCACGTGCAATTTCGGTAAACTGACGCTCCTGTGTGGGCACATCGCCAATCTTTCCGCTATAAATGCGCACCTGATTAGCAATATTTCGTCGCTCAATGGTCAATCCCTCCATCACACTAGTAATAGACGCATTAATGCTGTTTCGCAGCGATTTCAACTCATCGTCCAATCGCACCATAACAGGGTTGGTCTCCGCCATACTCTTGGCCAGTCGCACCCGCTCTGCCAATAGCTTATTATACTCATTGCTAGTAGCCGCCAGCGTGGGATCTTTCACCCCAATATTAGTAGGCACAGGTTTATCCTGATTGGCAGGGTCTTTCACATAATCATTCAAACTCATCACCACATTCAACTGCGTTTCAACCTGCACCAACAACTGCTCATACCTACTACTACTCTGCATATTGCGCTGTAAATCCACATCCAGGTTGGTCATACCCTGCTGCTGTTTATACTGCTCCACAGTTCCCGCAGCACTGCTCAACTCACGGTCTATTATATTCAGTCGCTCATTTATAAAATCTCTGGTATTCCGCACCTCCTGATTCTTATCATCAATAGTTTTATAGTTATACACCTCCACCAGTTCATTTATAAAATCGATGCCCTTCTTAGTATTCGGAGTCTTTATCGATAAAGTTAGTATCGACGATATTTTATCGGCCTGCTCTATGCTCAATCCACCCCTATACCTACCCACAGTGCGTGCCGGAGGATTTATTATTATATGCAACGGCTCATAGCAAGGGGCAACACCCTCACGCATCACAAAACTGATAATGCCCTGTGGCGTATTCAGCAAAGCAGGCAGTTGGGTCAACTTAGTATCAATCTCCTTCTCGCCAATCACACCCTGCACCCTTATACTTTTATCCACATCCATTTGAGCCGTAAACTCCACACTCTGCCGCAATGTATCTAGGTTTGCATCGTCCATAGCAATAATAAAGGGGCTCTCGTCATACATATCCACCTTCCGCCAACCATGGTCTCTTATATACAGTGTATGCAAATTCAATCTATCGGCCACCGTTCGCACCGACGACATAGACCCTATCATATACACCTCATTCACCACACTAGTCACCCCATCCATACCCGTAAGCCCCAGCACACTCAGGTTGCCCAGCCTACCCTTATCATTTATATGCTTCAACAACACAGTCGATTTCACATTATACACCGGCACAGTATATCGCACATAGGCCATCACCACTATAAGCGATACCACCACACTCACCACAAACCATTTCCAATAGCGCAAGTAGCGAAATAGGATTTCTAGGAGGGAGGTTTCGTTTTCATCACTATTATCGGGGATGAAACCGTTATTTTGAGACGTTTTGTTATTAGTCATATATATGTTGTAAGGAACTAGATACTAGATACTAGGGACTAGGAACTAGATGCTAGGTCTTTCTTGTTTTTGAATTGTGAAGCAAAGATAAGAATTCTGAGTTAAGGAGGGAAATAATTATTAATGGTTAATGATAAATTATTAATGGCGAGGTGCGGGATTCAGGATTCGAGGTGTGGTGATGCACAGTGTCATTCTGAGTGAAACGAAGAATCTGTTCAATGATTGCAGAATGGGTTGATAGATTTGCCGCTTTGCAGATTGATGCATTTAATCCCGGAGGGATGATATTTTTGTAGTAAAG
>CAZBVD010000322.1:0-2519 GCA_964495235.1 uncultured Dysgonomonadaceae bacterium
GATATGTTGTGTTGCATAATTTTACCCTCTTTATCAATTAACACAAAAAGAGGAATTGCAGTAAACAGAAACTTATCCATTACCTCTTTGCCTGTATCCTCAGTAAAAACTTGTGGCCATGGCATATTTTCTTCATCTAGGGCTTCAAGCCAATACTTTTTCTCACCATCAATTGAAACTGAAAGTATTTCGAAGTCTTTTTCGCCATATTCCTTATAAAGCTCTTTAAGCGCGGGTATCGACTTGCGGCAAGGACCGCACCAAGAAGCCCAAAAATCTATAAGCAAATATTTACCTCTAAAATCCTTTAGGTTCTGCCCTTGCTTGCCATCCCTATATAGATATGCAAAGTCGGGTGAAAGAACTCCTGGAGCAATTTTCTGCTTTTCCGCTTCTTTTTCAGCAATTTTTTGCTTATATTTTACATAGGGAGAATAATCAGATTTGTGCTCGTCTAAATAAGCTAGCACCTCTGCTTTTACATTCGCATTTCTTATGCGTGGCAAAAGTGCCACCACAGAATTTCGGTCGAGATAAGTCTTAGCCAAATAATCAATATTGGCAGCCCCTGCCTGAAATGCTGATCGATTGGCGGCGGCAATACGCTCCCAATCTTCTGAGTTGCCTTCGCCTTCAATATTTAGGTCTTCCCTAACTTTTGCTCGGGCTTGGCTAGTGCGAAAGTCAGAATAGCGTACCAAATTCAACAGCTCATTGTTCTCTCCAGCCATTTCTACATGTCTGTAAGGAGCAACTATCTCTTTCATAGCTATTGTATCTGCACCACGAAAATTAATTTCTATGTTTTCGTTTTCGCCCCAAAAGTTCAACCTTTCCCATTTCTGACAATCTATTTCATATACACCAGGCATGGGCAACGTTACCGTTTTCTCAAAAGTTTTATCAGCATTCACAGTTATGGAATCAACCACACTCCATGCATTATCAACTATATGCGAAATCTTAATTTTATAATTCTCATACGGAAACTCAACAGTTCCTTTTACAACTATTTTGCTCTCTTGGGCCCACAAAGACATTGTAGAGACCATAAAAAAGAGCACACCGAAAAAATATTTTTGCATAATACTTATATTATTAACTTCATAAAAACCAACCAACACCAAGTGTCAATCCTCAATTATAAAGACTAGATAAAATTTAAAAGGCCAAAGATAAACAATTAAATAGTTATTAGTGTAATTGATAAAACTGAAATAACTACAAACAGTAAATTAAACTCCATAAAACCCAACAAAATAATTTTCCATTCAACCACAAAACCTTTTACTAGATTATACACTATTAATTGAACTTGCTCCCAATTAAATTGTTACATCATATAACAAGTTTTGCACATATTCTTCTCTTTCATTTCTTCTTACAGAATATATTTTACAAAGAGATTAGTTTCTGCAAACCCTAAACAATCATCTAATAAGAAACAAATAATTGTTGTAGCTAATAACTAAATGCATACTATGAACGATTTTTCATTTGTTACGAATAGCGATATATCATCGATAGAAGAACTTTATCGCCAATACACAGAAAATCCAGAGTCAGTAGATTCAAGTTTCGCCTCCTTTTTCAAAGGATTCGATTTTGCCATGAAAAACTTTGAACCCCTACCGGGAAAAGCAATCAGCAAAGAGTTCAATGTAATTAGCCTTATTCATGGCTATCGTCAAAGGGGGCATTTCTTCACCAAAACCAATCCGGTGAGAGCACGCAGGCAATACTCTCCCACCCTTGCCATAGAGAACTTTGGACTGGAAGAGAGTGACCTGGACACAGTTTTTGAGGCTGGCACTCAAATAGGCATTGGCCCTGCCAAGCTCAGTGCTATCATTGAGCACCTTGAGGCTACCTATTGCCAATCAATTGGGGTGGAATACCTATATGTGCGCCAACCCGAAGTGGTGAAATGGTTAAGAGAAAGAATGGAGTCAACACGCAACGAACCCACCTACGGATCTGAGCAAAAAAAGAACTTTTTCCACCAACTTAAACGCGCTGTGAATTTCGAAGACTTCATTCACAAAAAGTTTGTTGGTCAAAAACGCTTCTCACTTGAAGGTGGCGAGGCTTTAATAACAGGCCTCTACTCTACCATTCGCAAAGGCGCAGAGCTGGGTGCAGAAGAGTTTGTTATTGGCATGGCACACCGAGGTCGCCTCAATGTGCTTACCAATGTATTAGAAAAACCCTATCGCAATGTATTTAAAGAGTTTGATGCACATGACTATGACGAAAGTGTAGCCTTGGGCGATGTGAAATATCATCTCGGATTCAACAAACGTGTAACACTGGAAGATGGCAAGGAAGTAAACCTAGCACTTCTCCCCAACCCATCGCATTTAGAAGCAGTTACTCCAGTTTCAATCGGACTTTCACGTTCGCGTGCAGAACATGCCTACAATTCCGATTTCAATAAAGTTATTCCCATTATCATCCATGGCGATGCAGCTGTTGCCTCACAAGGAGTGGTGTACGAAGTTTTGCAAATGGCAAAACTT
>CAZBVD010000323.1:0-2519 GCA_964495235.1 uncultured Dysgonomonadaceae bacterium
ATAGGGAGAGTATAATTGAACGCATTGTTGTATTCATTGTTGTTGGTTGTTTATGATGTTGTATCTCTTTTGACAGATTAGGGATATGAAGGTTTAAATTCCTGGTGGTGTAGGGTTAATTGACTTGAGAAGGTAACCTTGCTCAACACCTCTTCAATATTACTTTCACTTGCTAGAGTTTCAATGTTTCTACTCTGTCGCTCGCGCGAGTAACCCGTGTGTCGCTTAGCGAGCATTTATTTTTGTTGCGCACATTTGTAATGTATGTATTTATATTTTTCTGCATTCGCCACAAAGAAAAATCGGCGCGAGCGGTAGAAGAAATTGGCGCGAGCAACACTATTAAATATCAGAATTTAAAATCTTTTCCAACGAGTACTCGTCTGTAATATACACATCACGCGGTTTGCTTCCTACTTGAGGGCCAACAATGCCAGATGCTTCAAGGGTGTCCATAATGCGTCCTGCTCTGTTGTATCCAATAGAAAACTTGCGTTGTATGAGAGAAGTAGAACCTTGTTGGTGCACAACAATCAGTCTGGCAGCTTCTTCAAATAGCGGATCCCGCTCATTCATATCTACAGAAGCAGAGCTTTTTTCACTCTCAACCACATATTCGGGCAGCTCAAAAGCAGACTCGTATCCTCTTTGTTTACCTATGTATTGAGCAATACCTTCTACCTCTGGGGTATCTACAAATGCACACTGAATACGTATCAAATCGCTACCTTGCGAGAATAGCATATCGCCCCGGCCAATCAATTGGTTGGCACCACCCATATCCAATATAGTTCGCGAGTCAATATTAGAAGTTACCCTAAATGCCATGCGTGCTGGAAAGTTTGCTTTAATAGTACCTGTGATAATATTGGTGGTGGGGCGTTGTGTTGCAATAATCATATGCATACCCACAGCGCGTGCCTTTTGCGCAATACGTGCAATGGGCATTTCTATCTCCTTTCCGGCAGTCATAATAAGATCGCCAAACTCGTCAATTACCACTACAATGTAGGGCAGATATCTGTGACCTTTATTGGGGTTGAGGCGGCGTTTTATAAACTTATTGTTATACTCTTTTATATTTCTTACATGGGCCTTCATCAGCAACTCATACCTGTCGTCCATTTCTTTTGTGAGCGAGTTCAGTGTTTGTGTTACTTGTGTAACGTCTGTAATAATTGCTTTCTCGGAATCGGGAAGCTTGGCCAAATAGTGTTTCTCAATGGTGGAGTAAATATTAAACTCTACCATCTTAGGGTCTATGAGCACCATCTTCATTTCAGAGGGGTGCTTTTTGTAAAGGAGTGAAGTTATGATTGCATTCAGACCTACAGATTTTCCTTGTCCTGTAGCTCCAGCCACTAAGAGGTGGGGCATTTTGCATAAGTCGAACATGAAAATTTCGTTGGTAATAGTGCGACCCAATGCCACAGGTAAATCATAGTTGCACTCTTTAAATCGTTTAGAAGCAATTACAGATTGCATAGAAACAATTTGCGGGTCTTTGTTGGGTACTTCAATGCCGATGGTTCCTTTGCCTGGCATTGGGGCTATAATACGAATACCCAAGGCTGAAAGACTCAGAGCAATATCGTCCTCAAGGTTACGAATACGCGATATGCGTACTCCCGCTTGTGGTATAATTTCGTAAAGTGTAAGCGTTGGGCCAACAGTTGCTTTTATCGATGTTATCTCCACGCCATAATTCTTGAGCGTGCGAATAATCTTATCTTTATTTTCGGTTTGCTCTTGCATGTCCACCTCTTTGTTGCCTACATCGTAAGTTTTGAGCAGGCTCATAGATGGAAACTCAAACGACGAAAGGTCTTTTGTTGGGTCATAGTCTTCTAGCACCTCGTCAGTCTCTTCATCAACTAACTCTCCTTTGTTTGTAACAGAGGTAGTTGGAGAAGGTTTCTCAATTTCTCCTACTGGAAGCATCTCCTCTTCTTTGGGAACAATTACTTCAAACCCTTTATCTTCCTTTTCCGGAGTGCTGGTTTCAAGTGAAGGCTTTTTGTGTAAGGTAATTTTTCTGGAAATAGCAACTTCTTCATTATCGTTATTGTTGCTTTCATCTTCAAGCTCGCCCTCATTGTCGCTCTCTTTAGGTCTTTTTTTGCGTGATAGAAATGCAAATGCTTTACTTATTTTATTGGCTAGTTTTCCTTTTTCAGGTTCAGAAGCATTGTCATTGTCAAACTCAGTGTCTTCTTCGTTGCTTTCTGCGCCATTGTTATTGATACGTTCAATTCCTTTAGAAAGTGTGTTCTGAATTGTAAACATCGACGATTTCTTGAACAACACTATCAGAATTATAGCAAAGAGAACCATGAGTAAAACAATACCTGGCCAGCCAATGCTATTTTCAAGTATATTCTCTATTGTTTCGCCATGCACACCTCCCCATCTAATAAAGCTTAGTGGGAACAGCTTATTTATAAAAGCAGCAGAAATAGATCCAAAAATAATAGTTAGCGAAGCAAATATAATATGTTTGGTAAGAGAGCCCTCCCATA
>CAZBVD010000324.1:0-2515 GCA_964495235.1 uncultured Dysgonomonadaceae bacterium
CTAGCCTAAGTTTTAGCTTACACCCTTTCTGGTAAAAGTAAAGTAACTGATCTGTTATCTCATCTGGCACCAGATTCCCGATAAACCCTGCTGTTCCCGTCAACAGAAACCGCAGCCACACTGGAAAAAGATACAAAAGGATTGCCGCAATTGATTCTTTGCATTAGCCATCAGCTTTACAAATCACTCTATTCTTATCCATCGCAGCAATCAAAGAAACTTTCATTTATAACACAGCCTTTTTAACTAATTTACCATCTAATTTCTTATTTCTATCAAAAAACCTTTTCTCATTATCCTGCCCGTTAGTTGAATAAGCAATTTTTTCTATAAGTTATATTATCATAATACCACAAAATCACAAATTTTCATTCAATTATCATTTTCAATTGCATTTTATAAATCATTTTGTATGTAATTTGGTATGTAAGTTAAAATGAAAAAAGTAGTCCATTTTGAAGTACATTTTGTCATTTTGTACTCCAAAACTGAACTACTTATGTCAGGGTGGTTCTTTTTTACTTTTTTGAAAAATTCTTAGGCTAGAAATACTTGATTTTTATTTCGGGGCAAGCAACGGGTTTGTCATGACAAACGCCAAAACTTGTTAGGACAAAATCCTAAGACCTTTTCAAAAAGTGTCTGCGAAGTCAAAGACTTGCAGATCACTTTTTTTGTCACTACGTTCGATTTTGCACTCGCTTTGCTCGTGGGATTTTTATTTTCGCCGAAAATAAATTTCGTCAAAAATAAAAATTCTCTTGGAGGAAAAGAAAAATAATCGAGTGGAGCGACAAACTCAAAGAAAAACTTTGAGAGGGTTTTAGGGATTTCCCTAACAAGTCAAAATCTCTGATTTTGGGGTTTGTGTACACAAACCCGTTGCTTGCCGATATTAAACTTTAGACCCCTCTAAAATCGTTTCTGAGCGTTTTTAGGTATCTTGGGGTATATTAACTAGACTCGAATGCTTAAAATCGATTCTGGGGCTTCTGAGAGCCTTGTAGAACCCTCTGAGCGATTTATGCCGTGAAAGCTCCTTGACGATAAGCAGGGACAAGGTAGACTTAGCGAGGGCGGTTCGGTCAGAACTTTGTTCGACCGACCGACAAAGCAAAAACTACCGTCCCTGGTTTCTTGTCGTCAAGGAGACCATGGAATAAAGTAAGCGGACATGATATAATAACCAATGCTGAAGCAAAACCTTCCGCAAGTCTATGCGAAAGGAGGTGGAGCGAGTGCATTACATTTTCGACGTCTTACTTGCTATTGTGGCAGAAGTAACGGCACATTACATTTGCAAGTGGTTAGATAGCAAGGACAAACGCTGAAGCTAACCCAACACCGACAAAAAAGCCCCTAGGGAACTGGCATTCCTTAGGGGCTTCGGTGTGCTTGTGCACTACATTTTCGTAAACTCATTGTATCACGTGGGAAAGCACGTGTCAAAAAAATGGGCACGTGAGAAAAACTTGAGGGGGATTTTTCGGCAGAAAAATCTAAAATCTGGGGGGGCTACTACGACGGGCCAAGAACGGTTTGTGGTATATCCACGTCACAGAAGGCACGAAGGCTGGCAAAGAGCGCTGGTCGCCGATTTTAGCTGAAAATGAACAGGAAGAAGCTGAAATCATCGAATATTTCAAAAAAGCGGGTTCAGATTATGTTTTCAGCGGTAAGCATGGCACACATCGCGTGCCGAAAAAACTGGATCAGCACGTCAATAGAGCTGGCTACGCTAAACGCATGTATCTGCTATATGCCAAAGACCCAAACACGCTGAAAAATCATCAGAAAACGCGTCTCAGAAAAGAATTGCGTGGGTATGTATTGGATAAAGCAGCAGAGCAGAAAGTTTCTGATGCTCTTGGACACAACCGAGATAATGAGTATAGAAAAAGCTATGTTTACGAGCTTTTAGAATAATATCATTATTTTTGCAAATTATTGATGTTTTTGTTGTACTTGTCTTATAAACAAGTATCATTGCTCAATTTGGTAGCTCTGGCATATTCGAACCACTTGACATTGAATTTGCTGAATATCAAAAGTTGAAGAAGAAAAAAGGGTAGTCAATAGACTATCTTTTTTGTTAAGAGTTTTTATTTTCTTGATTGAAAAAAGGGTAGTTTATTTCTTTAGATTATCTACTTTCTGACCTACTTTATATTACTTTAGGTGGGAGAAAAAGTCAGCAATACCAAGGGTTTGCGAAGAAATAAATATCAAAAAGTGCGAAATAAATACCAAAAAAGTGCGAAATAAGTATCAAAAAGTGCGAAATAAATACCAAAAAAGTGCGAAAAAAGTATCACGTTTGATAAAATATGATTTTTATGATATTATTTAATAAAGCGATATAAATACCAAAAAGGTGCGAGGATATGCAAAGAAGAAAATCGTCCAAAGTTTTAGATGAATTGATTTCGCGAAGTGTTTACCTGGTCGTGCAGAGTAACGATCTGGCGAAGGCGTTCGGCAATCTAAAAGCATTTGAACACAAGATATTAGATTA
>CAZBVD010000325.1:0-2513 GCA_964495235.1 uncultured Dysgonomonadaceae bacterium
CTTTATTATTAAACATGGATACTTTTCTTCTAAACATAAGAGACAGTTCAGACTGGCTCTATTCTATTATCTTTGAGTACAGATGGTTTTACTACGACCTTTGGTCATTTGTACACCTTTGGATTGGAGGAGTGTTTTTTGCCATTTTAAGTGCTTTCAGTAGAAAAAGGAAATGGGTAAAGCTTGTATTAATCTTAGCTGTTTTTGCATTTATTGAGACCGCCATTTCCATCAAAACGCTCAATTTATTTCACTCTGAAAGATCGCTGGGCATATTTAATGATATTGCAACCGGAATGCTTGGAGGGTATATCATATACTGGTATTTAAAGTGGAAATACACCAAAACACGATCTAAATGGCTAGCACTATTTATCTCATCAATAACTGTTTCCTTTCTTTGGGTTGGTTTTTATGGGTATAGATATAGCATAGCATTTTTCAACTCACCTTATATCAATTGGTGGGCACTAACAGCCTGGAGTGTATCGGGCATGATTATGATTTTTGTATTCAATTACTTAAAAGATAAAATAAATTATCTGTGGGGAGTTGCTATTACATGGTTCATATACATTTCTCTGCTTTTTGCAGTTGAATATATAGCATATCACCTAATATCGCTGAGGGAAGTAACAGAAGGAACAACACCCTTGGTATTTGACATTATACATGGTAGTAGAATTATGCATGTGTATTATACTACTGCTCCTTTGTATTTTATTGGGTTGTTTGTTTTGCTAAGATTTCTATTTAAGAAAAGCATTGACAATAGTAAAGATGCTGCACCAATAGCAAGTGTGCACTAAAAATTATCTCTAAATAGAGTAACCCAGTTACACATTAAAACATAAAAAGCCCCCTCTTTAACTGTAATAGTAAAGAAGGGGCTTTAATTTTATCCTCAAAGGTATTTGATGTTTTCACCTTTCCAATCTGTTAGTTCTTATAAAACAGCTTATACTCCCATGCCTTCAAGGGCACAGACTCTATTGCACTGCTAGTTTTTGCATTGTGAAACTCTTTAAAACCTTCGCCAGCAATAGCCTCATCAAAAGAAACAACTACATCCTCATGACTAAAGTTGAATATACAATGAACTTCATTTCCATCTTTAACACGTTTGAAAGACCATACCTTTTCAGGCATATCATTTAATATTTCCACCATTTCACCGCCTTTTTCTTGTGTGAAAAGTGCAGGGTTTGATTTCTTCAATGCATTTAGTTGTTCATATAGTTTTGTAAGATCATGCTTACTGTCTGCAGGCCAATCGATATTGTCTTTCTCGAAAAATTCTAAACGACGGTTGAAACCAACCTCCTGACCATTGTATATTAATGACATTCCAGGCAACACGTAAGTGAGTGCTGCAAATGTAGGAGCTGCATTGCCCATACGCTCAAACTCTGTACCATTCCATGAGTTTTCATCATGATTAGAAGTAAAATACATAGGTATTGCTCTATCATCAAAGCGAGTGTTCATCTTATTCAGCGATACACGCAATGAGTCAACATTACCATTGCCTTGTGCTACCATATTCATTTTATGATGAAAATCCCAGGCATAATAAGCATCAAATGCTTTATTATTCAACTTTGGCTCTTCGGCTTCAGCCAGCATAAAGATATCAGGTTTCAGAGTTTTTAGGGAATCTGTTGCACGCTCCCAAAAATCAGTTGGTACTTCATTGGCCACATCGCATCTAAAACCATCAATATCAACCTCTCGTACCCACCACAACATACTTTGTAGCATGGCATTGCGCATATAATCATTCTCATAATTTAGTTTAGCAACATCGCTCCAGTCATAAGGAGCAACTATATTGCCAAGGCTATCGGATACATACCAATCATCATTCTGCAGCCATACAGCATCGCGCGAGGAGTGATTAGCTACCCAATCTAAAATTACCTTCATGCCCGAAGCATGTGCTTTGTTTACTACCGATTTAAAATCTTCTAGTGTACCAAACTCACTATTTACTTCTGTGTAGTTCTTAATAGAGTAGTAACTACCCAAGGTGCCTTTGCGTTCTACCTCACCAATAGTTTGTATGGGCATAAACCAAAGAATATTTACACCCAATTCTTGCAAACGGGGTATGTGTTGCTCAAATGCACTAAACGTGCCCTCAGTTGTATATTGTCTCACATTCACTTCGTAGATAGTAGCATCATATACCCAATCGGCATGTTGCCCACTTACATTTATAACATGCTCTGTTGAGTCATTGGTTTTGCAAGCAAATAGTAAAAGAGCTGCAAAAAGAAGAATTGATATTTTTTTCATCATACGTATTTATATTTGTGATTTTAAAGTCTGTGTAAATTGAGTTTAATTATAAATAAGCAAGAGTTGTAATAGACAGGCTATCGTAACTCTCAATGGTATATCATGCATATGTTGCGATAACTTTTAATTCTCAACTATTGATTTAAACGCTTAACCTTTAATTTGTAAATATCATCCTTATCATCCACAAAACGAACCACCATTGCAGCTAC
>CAZBVD010000326.1:0-2511 GCA_964495235.1 uncultured Dysgonomonadaceae bacterium
TGCCTTTTATGGCAAATGCTGGCAACAATGGTGAGTTGAGATGGCAAATAGACTCTTTGCAACAGCAAGTGAGTATGTTGTCTGCTCCGACCGTGGTTGCTGAAAATCAAGATGAAATCAGTCGCTTGAATAAAGAGATTGATAGTAAGCAAGATATTATTCTTGCATCAACAGCACTTTCGCCTGAAGCTAAAGCAATTGTAAGAAGCTATGGCACATCGCAAATGCAAGTGTTTTTTGCAAATAATGTTGCTGATGTATCTCCCAAGTATTTTGAAGAGATAAAGAGTGCTGCCACAGTTTTAAGAAGAAACCCTCAGTTGGCTGTAGTGCTTAAAGGCTTTGCAAGTCCTGCAGGGAATACGAGATATAACTACGAGTTATCGATGCGCCGCAATGAGGCTGTCAAGCGTATGTTGATAGATTATGGGGTGTTCCCAGATCAAATAACATCGGTGTTTTATGGCGAAGACAAAACTTCCTCTGCAAGTAAAGCACGAAGAGTAGATATAAAGTTTATTATAAAATAAGTACCACAAAACACATATTTATAGTTTAATATCAAGAGGCCGACAATTTAATTGTCGGCCTTTTTTATTATATTGCATCGTCATTTTATAATACAATAGTAATAACATATGAAACGCTTTCTATCCTTTATCTTTGCTTTCTCAACCCTCTTTGTGGGTTATGCTCAACCAGCCTTGCAACAATTTATAAGCAACCCAGCTCTCAAGCATGCATCAGTTGGGGTGTGTGTAAAGGATTTGACTACGGGGCAGACCATCGTCTCTTACAACCAAGATAAATCGCTTACCACAGCTTCAATAATGAAACTGTTTACTACTGCAACCGCGTTGGAGTTGTTGGGACCCAATTATAGATATGAAACAACTCTTGCACTTGACGCTACTAACTCCTCAAGGCTGCTCATACTTGGCTCTGGAGACCCAACATTGGGTACATCAATGTTTAAAGACAACCCTTATTCGTTTTTAATGGATTGGTCGCAAAAACTGCAAGCAAAGCTTGCTGGTGTAAACAACTTGAAGCTCTACGTTGTAGATAATCTTTTTGGTTATAATGGTGTGTCTGATGAGTGGACATGGGTTGATATGGGCAATTACTATGCGGCAGGCTCATATGGGGTGAGTGTGTTTGACAATACCTATCGTTTGTTCTTCAATACTACCAATGAAAACAGCACTCCTAAGATACTTCGCACCGAGCCTGTAATAGAAGGGCTCACCTTTATCAATTACTTAAAGCTAAACACTACAGGGCGCGACAATGGCTACATATATGGTGCGCCATTTTCTTATGAGCGCATTTTGCGGGGCAATATTCCTGTTGGAAGAACTGCTTTCAGCATTAAAGGAGATATTCCCGATCCAGGATTGATGTTGGGTCAGGTTTTAGCAACAGAGTTGGGTAAGAAAAATATAAGAGTAGCAACAATTGAAACTGCACAGCTCGATTATATCTCTTCTATTAGCAACAGTAGTAAACCAAAGGCTCTTAACTATAGAGTGGGGGAGGTGTTGCATGTTCACCAATCTCGTGTACTTACTGATATATTGCGAGAAATAAATGTAGAGAGTAATAATCATTATGCTGAACACCTAATTCGCACAATAGGTCGCAAGGAGAATGCTGATATTTATAGTGATGCTTTGGAAGAGGGCGTTAAATATGTAAATAAGCACTGGAAAGAGAGTGGAATATCTACTTCGTCATTCTTTATGCACGATGGCTGTGGCTTAGCTCCTCAAAATGCAGCAAGTTCAGAGCTGTTTTCAGATTTACTGGTGTATATGCATAATAGAAGTAATTATGCCAAAGAGTTTTTTGCATCATTGCCCTTGGCAGGCAGAGATGGTACACTCAAAAACTTTATGAACAACACAAAGTACAATGGCAAAGTGAGGGCAAAAAGTGGAAGTATTGGCGGTGTTCAGTGCTATGCTGGTTATCTGATAGATGGCAATAAACGGTATGCATTTACCATTATGGTTAATAAGTTTACAGGCACAAGAAGTGAGGTTCGCAAAAGCATTGAGCAGTTTATAAGTACATTGTGAGTATATGAATAATGTGAGTTATATGTCGTAAAGCTCCAATCCTCTGTCATGGATATGAAAAAGAAGGGGTAAATATCTAATCATTCGTGATGGATTTTTAAAAACATGCTATAAATCTCCAATCATTTGCGGTCGATTTCAAAAACAGGGGTTAAAGTTCAAATCTACTACTCAAGATTTGAGAAAAAACGAGTTAAATTTTAAATCTCTGCCTCAAGATTTGAGAAAAATGAGGACAGTTGTAAACTGCATTTCTCTCTTTCTTTCAACTGAATAATTGAAACATAAAAAAAGAGGACAAACTCATTTGTTTGCCCTCTTTTAATTATCTGTAGTTTTATTTTAGCTCTTAACTAAGGTTTTATAATTTCCACTACCTCAATTTCGAAAACCAAAGTAGTATTTGCAGGAATGTTGCTTTGTGGAGCTG
>CAZBVD010000327.1:0-2500 GCA_964495235.1 uncultured Dysgonomonadaceae bacterium
TTGAAGGACTTATTCACGTATCTGAAATGAGCTGGACTCAACACTTACGTAGCGCACAAGACTTTTTAAAAGTTGGTGACGAAATTGAAGCGGTTGTTCTAACTCTCGATAGAGAAGAAAGAAAAATGTCGCTTGGTATGAAGCAATTGAAACCAGATCCATGGGAAGATATTGAAACAAAATATCCTGTTGGAAGCACGCATAAAGCTATTGTACGTAACTTTACTAACTTCGGTATCTTTGTTGAGATTGAAGAAGGAGTTGAAGGATTAGTACATATTTCCGACTTATCGTGGACTAAGAAAATAAAACACCCAAGCGAAATTACTGAACTTGGTGCTACAATTGAAATTCAAGTTCTAGAAGTAGACAAAGAAAACCGTCGTTTGAGCTTAGGCCACAAACAATTGGAAGAGAATCCATGGGAAGTATTTGAAACTGTGTTTACAGTAGGATCTGTACACGAAGGAACAATTGTAGAATTGCTAGACAAAGGTGCAGTTATATCTTTACCTTACGGTGTTGAAGCATTTGCTACTTCTAAGTTTTTAGTAAAAGAAGATGGAAGCCAAGCACAACTTGAAGAGAGACTTGATTTCCAAATTGTTGAATTCAACAAAGATTCAAAAAGAATTTTAGTTTCACACAGTCGCACTTACGAAGAAGAGGAATCTGATGACCAAAAATCGGCAGATGGTAAAAAGAAACCAGCTAGCAAAAGAACCTCTCGCAAGAAAGACGAGGTTGCTGTAGGCGCACCAATTGCTTCAGTTGAAAAATCTACGTTAGGAGACATAGAAGAGTTGGCTGCATTAAAGGAAATGCTTGACAACAAAAAACTAAGTGAAGCTAAAGCTGTTTTAGACAAAAAAGAGGCTGAAAAAGAAAAAGAACAAGAAGAGGCAACAGAAGCTGATGATGCAGAAGACGCAAAGGAAGTAACAGCTGCCACTGAAGAGAAGACTGATAGTTCTGAAGAACCTAAAGAAGAAAAATCAGAAGAATAAAATAAACTGATTTTCTAATATATAAAAAAAAGCTACTCATTAAATTGGGTAGCTTTTTTTATTACTGAAAATCTGAGTTTTCTCAAAGAAAAACAAAAATACTCGTTTCTCTGTTTCTATAATAAACTACCTTTGCATAATTGATAAAACAAAAGATGAACAATACAATAAAACCATATAAAGAGTTCTCATCATATCTATCGGAGATGTTTCCGTATAAAGTGCAAAAGATATCCATTAATGCGGGGTTTACCTGCCCCAACCGCGATGGCACAAAAGGAAGAGGTGGTTGCACGTATTGTAACAACAAAAGTTTTAGTCCTGACTATAGCGCTCGCATCGAAACTGTTTCGAAACAATTGAAAGAGGGTATAGAATTCTTTTCTCGTAAGTACACAGAGATGAAGTATCTGGCATATTTTCAATCTTACACCAATACTTATGAGAGTGTGGATAAGTTGATAGATATGTATGAAGAGGCCTTAATATACCCAAATGTAGTGGGAATAGTTGTTAGCACACGCCCAGATTGTATGCCTAATGAACTGCTAGACTATTTTGAGATGATCAGCAAAAAACATTTCGTGTTAATTGAGTATGGAGTAGAGTCAACATTGAATAAAACGTTAGAGCGAGTAAATAGACAACACACTTTTGAAGAATCTAACCAAACAATAAGAAGAACAGCCGACAGAGGCATTCCTGTTGGCGCGCACATGATACTAGGATTGCCAGGTGAATCGCATAGCGAAATACTATCGCACGCTTCTACCCTATCGCTGCTGCCTCTTACAACAATCAAACTTCACCAACTACAAATAATAGAAGGAACAGCTATGGCTAAAGAGTATAAACTCCTCCCCGAGTCTTTTCATATATTTGAGTTGGAAGAATACATTGATCTTTGTGTGGATTTTTCTGAGTTACTTAATCCTAGTTTTTATATAGACAGATTTGCATCACAGTCGCCAAAAAACATGCTGATTGCTCCTGATTGGGGAGTAAAGAATCACGTGCTCACACAAAAAATTATAAAACGATTTAAAGAAAGAGATACTTTTCAGGGTAGATTATTCAATAAGAACATATAAAAACTGCTATTTTTACTGAAATAATCAGCAAAAACTGAATTTAGAAGCCATTTTACATAGAATATTTTGTTTGTATGAATATTTCCCCTATATTTGCACTCGAATTCAAACAAACAACCACTCGGGGTGTAGCACAGTCCGGTTAGTGTGCCTGCTTTGGGAGCAGGAGGTCCGAGGTTCGAATCCTCGTACCCCGACAAAACATCAGCAATCAATTGCTGATGTTTTTTTATGCCTAATAATTTCTACTTTTATTCTCTTACTAAATAAAACGCATCACATATTCTTCCAATCCTACACCACCAGATTTGTCTTTTATAACTTGATTGTTGAATCCCACATCATCAGATTTGAATTTCATGACTTAATTGTTCAATCCCACACCACCGGTTTTGAGTTTTA
>CAZBVD010000328.1:0-2497 GCA_964495235.1 uncultured Dysgonomonadaceae bacterium
TAATGGCTACACCACCCTCTTCAAGTGTTTCAATTGCCTTCCATTTGTTATAATATTCTCCAATGGGTTCCATCCTGATAGCTGTATACACCTTGTTTTTTTGCCCCATAGCAGAAAGTGATGAACTCAACGCTTGACTATTAATAACAGTAGCAAGCATGCCCATTTGGTCGCCCTTTACCCTATCATAGCCTTTGGCCGCACCACTTAAACCGCGAAAAATATTTCCGCCCCCAATCACAATGCCTACTTGCACACCCATGTCAACAATTTCTTTTATCTGTCGGGCATAGTCATCCAATCTATTTTCATCTATTCCATACTGCTTGTCCCCCATAAGCGACTCGCCGCTCAATTTCAGTAAAACTCGTTTATATTGTGCCATACAAATATGTTTTTTATTGTAAATAATCTTCACAAAAATATTAATAAAAACTCATTTAATAGAATAGAAAGCCATGAGAAGTTCAAATTATCGTATATAAATGCCTTAAACTGATTTAATCTTAATCCTCCTCTACCACAAAAGCGACCTCTTTAAAAGCATAAACCCTTTCCTCCCTTTCGGGATAGGTTGCTAAAACTAAATGTCCAGAGGCTAGCACAGTTTTTATGGTTGCTTTAAATCGCCCATCCTTATCGGCAAACCAATGAACACCATCTTTCCGATAAAGGTGGTGCATATACTCTTGATCTATTATTTCAATTTCACCTCTCTTCAAACGCTGGTAAAGGTTAAACAACTCGTCATGTAACTCTTTAAGCAACAACTCTCTATCCAAAACACCACCAGTTATCTGCCTCATAGAAATAGGATTGGGCAATTGGCTTGGAAACGCACCTTCATTTACATTCAGCCCAATCCCAACAATAGTATAGTCTATATGTTGACCAACCAAGCTGTTTTCTATCAGAATACCTGCTATTTTTTTGTTTTTCCAGTAGATATCATTAGGCCATTTAATAGTCACATCCTGCAAGTATCTATTGAGCACCCTCTTTAGGGCCAATGATACTACACGCGATATAATAAATTGGTCTCTTGCCTTTACACCATGAGGATAGAGCAAAAAACTCAATAGCAAATTCTTTCCTTTTCCCGAATACCATGTATTACCCATTTGACCTCGGCCGGCTGTTTGAAACTCTGCCATCACCATAGACCCTTCTGGAAGCGGGCTTTTCTGTTGCAAAAGTTTCATTTCGGTATTGGTAGATGATGTTTCGTCCAACCTTACAACTACCCTATCACCCTTTTGCTTCTCCATAATATTCTTGCTGCTTTTTTTTCGGCATCTTCTTCACCACCTCATCAATAGAGTGATGTATCCATTTCTTTATCTCGTCATCAGGCATATCTCCCGACAATTCTATAGAATTCCAATATCTTTTATGCATATGAAAGGCAGCTTGCACACTGCTATATTGCTCGCGAAGACAAATTGCTTTCCCCGGGTCGCATTTAAGCGATATAGTTTTCTCCTCAACATCCAAAGGAATCAAAGCTATCATTTTCCCCATTAACTTCATTACCAATGTCACCTCATCAAACGGAAACGTTGGCTCTACACCGGGAATACTTATGAAGTAATCATACAGTTCTTCTATATTCATATAAACTTTGAACAGCAGTTCTTTTGCAAATATCTTAAATAAATAAGCCTAATACTTATCAAAAAACCGGCGACATAAAAGCGTCGTCAATATGCTCTATTTCGAAGCTTTGACCATCCCACACTGCCGAAATAATATCAAACCGTGCCGGCTTATCAATATCACTATCTTGCAAATATAAATCGGCAGCCTCGACAATACGTTTTATTTTGCCCTTACCAATAAAATCTTCGGGATTGCCCCACTCACGCGTTGTGCGCGTTTTTACCTCAACAAAGATAATATATTCCTCGTCTTCAGCCACAATATCAATTTCGTGACGATATATCCTCCAGTTTCTTTCCAATACTTTATAGCCCTTACTTTTCATGAAAGTAGCAGCCGCTTGCTCACCTTTTTTACCAAGTTCGTTGTGTTGTGCCATAGTTTCACTTTAAGATTTACCTCCTATTTCGCATACTTATAGTGTAAAAATACAAATTATAGGCAAGAATACTTTATTAAAGCGAATATTTTTCGTTTTTTTGTATGCGAATAGGTTTCCCTATTCATTTTTGCAATAGATTGCCTATAATTCTGTTCCACTGCCCAAGAAAAAAGGGCTTGCTTGAAATAATAATGAAAAAAGTAAATAATAAATGTCATAGCGCAAAAAGACAACTCCGCACAAAAAAAATACACTTTATGGTAAGCGAAGAGGAGTTTGCACTAATTGACTCTTACCTAAAAAAACAAAAAATCAATAATAGATCACGTTGGTTTCGTAGGCTAATGATTGGGCATATACTCAAGCATTGCGAAGAAAACTATCCTACACTGTTTAATGAGAATGAGATGCGGAGGTAAGCCACAAGGCCTGCAAAGTGTCTCGAAAAGTAACAAG
>CAZBVD010000329.1:0-2494 GCA_964495235.1 uncultured Dysgonomonadaceae bacterium
GGATATGAAGATATTGGACGGGCCATTGATAAGACGGCCGACCGAATAACCGGAGTAGACTTAACAATTCCAACAGGCAGAGCAAACCGAAATACAGCGGTGGACAGCGCAGCCAATGAACCTCTTAGTGTTGTACTTAACTTAGGAAGAAACGCTTATCAGGCGTTTGTTGAAGATATTAGTAGGCATCAAGATTCAGAGGTTAACCTGGAATTAAAATATACGTAAAGGAGATCAACTAGAATGTATAACTTTTCAACATTAGAAGGAAAATCAGAAAATAAAGGTTCATCATTTGGAATGATCTTCAATGGGCACGATTTTGAAGAAGTCATCCCAGGGTTCCGCACCCTGGCAGTTTCAGGGCGTGGCTTAATCGGTAGAAATCTTGAAGCACCCAATGTGCCGGGGCGAGATGGATCTGTCCTAATGGAATCGAGATTAGCGCCGAGAGATATTGGGGTTAAATATGTTATAGAGGCAGAAAGTACGGATGAGCTGAGGCGCTCTTATGAAAAAATGAACGTCTTATTAAACGTTGAGTTGGGAACTATTAAGTTTAAAGATGATATTCAATACCATTACAAGGGTTCTCTTAGTAAAGCTACTGAAAATGACGAGGTTACAAACTCTGTAATTGGATACTTAGGTTTTTATTGTCCGGCACCTTTCAAATATAAGGAACCCGTTACAGTGACAGGTTTAAATCCTAGCTACGAATTACCTGAAGATTACTATGGGACTAAAGGTGATAGTGCCGGCCTCCTTGCAGATTTCAGTTTCAAGGCGACTGCTACGGCACCCAAAGTTAAGTTGAACAACAGCTTGGGCCAATTCATTGAGATTGGTCCAGTAACAAATGGACGAACATATCAACTTATTTTATCTGGGGAACGTGTCAGCGTCATAGAAAATGGCATGAAAAAAATGTCGTTACTATCAATAACGGCAGGTGTCGAATCGTTCGTAATAAAACATGGAATCCTCTACACCCTTTCCTCGGGTGGACAGCTAACTGCTAAATTCACTGAGGTGCGATTATGATTTATTTATTTGATAAGCATTTAGAGCTAATAGAGGTGCTGAAAAAACCGCACTCAGCTACAATGACCCGTCGACTAATTGGAGTAGATCGCATTTTTGTAGAAGATGGAATTAATGCAATATCAGTATTAGAAGAAAGCTCCTTTGCAGGGGCTTTTTTTAGAAATAAATTTTACATTTTCAAGAAAAACAAACATGGGTCTAATAACAATCGAGTCTATTTTGACGGCATTAATTACGCCCACGATGAATTGGCAAACATTAAAGTGATTAGTGACAGACGACTTCAAGATGTAAGCGCTTCAGTTGCTATGAGTGCGGCTATTGAGGGCACAGGTTGGACTCTAGGGACGGTTCAAACAACATCCATACAATCTACCAACTTCTACTATATAACCCCTCTACAAGCCATACAGAAGATAATCGAGACATGGCAGATTGAACCGGACTTCTACTTTGAATTTGACGGTAAGCAAATAACAGGGCGTAAAATTGATATCTACCAAAAACGTGGCCGAGTGACTGGGGAGCGGTATGTTTACGGCTCTGACATTTTAGAGATTGCGCACGAGGAAGAGCGGACAAACATTGTTACAGCTCTTTATGGGCGTGGTAAAGGTGAAGAAATATATGATGCTGATGGGAACCCAACCGGTGGATACGGAAGGCGAATAAACTTTGCGGATGTGGTATGGAGTAAAACCAATGGAGATCCAGCGGATAAACCGGCTGGACAAGAGTATGTCGAGATACCAGGAGCCACCCAAGAATATGGATATCCAACCGCTGACGGCGAGTTAAGTCCTCGCTTCGACGTTTATACCGACGAGGGGATAGAAGATCCTGTGGAGCTATTAAGGGCCACCTACAACGTGGCTGTTGAACGTTCAAGACCATTAGTTACATTCACCTCAACTGTCGCAAAAGCGGGTCCATATGAGCTAGGGGATACAAATTATATTTTCAGACCAGATCTAGATATTGCTTACGAAGCAAGGATTTTTGAAGATGAAATCGACCTATTGAATCCAAAGCGAACTAAATTCAAATTTGGCGACTACATTCCTTCAGGTCAAGTAAAACGGTTAAAAGAAATTCAAGCCCGCTTTGATGGGTTGAATGACAAAATTCAGGGTGTAGAAGAGTCTACTAAAGGACAATTAATCAAAATATCAAAAGATTGGTATGACGCTTTGATGGAAGTGAAAGAAGGTACTTTCTTCTCGGGTTCTAGCTACAACTACTCACTGGAAAACGGCAATCCATATGGTCTCCCTGCGGGGTTTTACTCATTCGATGCACCACTGGAGGGTAACCCGACTGGTTTTTTGGTCATTCAAGGTGGAAAGATTGGGAGGGGAAAGGTCCTTCCTAACGGCGAATGGGACTTTAATCTAATTGGAGATGAAGATGGTTTAACAGCGGATGCGATTGTTGCAGGGAAAATCAA
>CAZBVD010000330.1:0-2487 GCA_964495235.1 uncultured Dysgonomonadaceae bacterium
GCATCGGGTAGAGTTAAATTGAAATCTACCGTTTTTCCATCGTTAGAAATATTGCTTGGCGAAAGTGAAAAACCTTGCCTATATTTATTTTCTCCTTGAACAATGGCAAATTGCAAGTGATAACCTGCTAACCATGTAAGGTTTATATTTTTGCCATCGCGCTCTAAACCAACTCTTGTTGGCGGCTCATCATCGGGCATAGAGGCAGTGAGTGATAAAGTATACCCTTCTACTTTGGGTTCTGTGTTTTCTTCTAGTATAAGATTCTCCTTACTACACGCAACAAGAAATATTATTATAGCAATAGCTATAAAAGATGGGAAAAGCTTTTTCATATATGTCGGTTTAATAAAATTTTGAATAGCGTTTTTGAAGTTATTTGTAAACAGTGTTTATATTCTGTTTGTTCATGTTTATTTTAGAAAGTCAATATAAGAATGCAATGTTTTTTATTTATCAACTAATATAATTGTTGATGTCAACAACCTTCTGGTTCAGCAAGCGACGAACAGAAAGAAAAAATCCAATCATTGAATTTCAATGATTGGATTTTTTATTAATTATTTGATTATGATTTTACAGTTATAAACAAATACTTAGTTCGCCGGAGTTACAACAAATTGATCGTTGGTGAAGTTTAATGCTGAACCATCCCATCTTGCGTAGAAATGGTAAACTTTACCTGCTACAGGAGCACTAGGTCGTTGAGGTTTGAAATTAACGCTTGAAATAATTGCATCACCTGAACTATCTGTTATTTGCAATATTAATGCGGGCCACGACGCACCGGGTTGTAGTGGATACCAGCCCCAAAAAGTAGTGGTTTGTTCTACAGTAAACGAACTGCCGGCTAAAGCAAATGAGATATGGTTACCACCTGATGTAGGGTTTTGAAATTGCTCACCAGTTAAATCAAATAATTGTCCACCAGCTCCATTATTATATGCCCAGTTTCCAGTGGTAAGTTCGTTTCCATCATCGTCAACTCCAACAAGTCTTATTTGAGTTGCTGAAGCAGCTGAAGCAGTTTCAGTGTTATTAAAAGATATAGCAAAAAGAGAGCCCAAATGTTGGAATGAAACAGTTTCAGGTAGATTTAACGTATTAACACCCTCTTCTTTAAAATAAAGCATAACATCTCCTCTGTTTTGCACTGCTGTAAGCGTATTAGAAACGTTTCCTGGATTTTTAGTCAATATAACATTGGTAGGATTAGCATCAGAAAGACCGCCCGCTTCAGGAGTTGCGCTTTCAAAACCATATAATCCATATAGATCGAAATCTTCGTTTTCATCAAATCCCTCATCAGTAGGTAGCGGTATATTAAAACTTACTGTTTTTCCATCGTTGGTAATATTACCTGCTACAAGAGCAACAACTACCTTTTCTTTGATAGCTCCCTGCACAATGGCAAATTGTAGTCTATCTCCTGATTGCCATGTAAGGTTTATATTCTTTTCATCCGGTGTCAGAGCAACTCTCGTTGCCGGCCCCTCATCTGGCATAGTGGCTGTAAGAGTTATTGTTTGTCCTTCTACTTGGGGTTCCGTGTTTTCTTCTGTTATAAGCTCCTCATTGCTGCATGCAACAAAAAACGTCATTATAGCAATAGCTATAAAAGGTAAGTACTTCTTTCTCATATTTGTAGTTTAATTTAATGTTAGTTTTGTGTTAAAATGTAAATAGATATGACTCTATAAGTGTTTACCAGTCTTCACCTGGCATAGATGGTGCGCTCCCACCTGCTAGAATATTCTGCTCAATCTCTACTACCACAACTTTGATATCTGGGGCTGTGTATGCTTTTTTCTCTAATAAACTAGTTTTTTCTTTCATTTTATTATTGTTTTATTGAATTTTACATCTCGTTTAGGTATGTTGCTAAACAGCCCATGTAGTATTTTTGTTCATGCATTTTTATTAATAAATTGCAGTATGGTCTTTTTAGGGGGTTATTAAATCAATTAGTTGCTTATTTTATAGTAAAGTATGCTATTAGTTAAATAAAGAGCGAGTGTTGTCTTTTTAGTTTATATAAAAGCATGTTCTTTTGTAAAATGAAGAATGGTATATACATGTTAATTTTTAACACATATTGGTGTCTGTGTCAATGCTTGAGTATATAATTTGCACATTAAATAGGAAAAGCTTTACTCTTTTATATTCATAAAAAGAGGTCGGCAAATTCCTCTTTTATTGTTTTAATAGTTTAGCACACTTCAGTTTCCAACCTTTTATTACCTTTGTTAAAATTTAGTTGAAATATGTCTGTTATAAATAGGCTAGAAAAAGATTATACAAGTTATATAAAAACATAAGATACAAAGATGATAAAACCAGCAAAATACGATTATATAATTGATTCGGGACACCTTGATTTTCAAGGAAACATAACGCCTATTGTCTTGGCAGACATGATTGTGGCTGCTTCAGGTAAGAATGCCGATGAGCAAGGACTTGGTATTTTAGACTTGCAGGCAAAAAACT
>CAZBVD010000331.1:0-2478 GCA_964495235.1 uncultured Dysgonomonadaceae bacterium
TTTGTTTCCTACAGATGTTATTTCGGCATGTTCAATCTTTATTTTTGCCCAAATTGCCGAACCTGCATCGTTGCCTTTAAATTCTCCGAATTGCCACTGACGGGTAAGCATCCATAGCGGATCGTGAACAGCAAAAGAAAGAGCCGCATCAGGATTTTCTTTTCGGGTACGTGTTTCTAGCCGCTTATAAGAATGCATCGGTATGTCATTTGCTGAAAACAGTCCCCATTTTTCGTTGTTTCTATTGAATTCATCACTTCCGATGTATGTTTCAAGAAACTTATTTTTATGTTGCACTTCGTTGTTTGCCATATTGCTTAAACTTACTGTGTTATTCTTTTGTCGAATTGTTTTTTCTTTAACCTATACTTTCTCGTATTTCAGCAAAGGGATAATTTTTGCCAGCTCGGGTTCCGCATATAAATGGTCGGGTTCTACCGCTCTATTTTCTGCCATAATCCGCGTATCAATGAGTGTAAGAATAAGTTCGTTAAGAGTCCAATTCTTGGCTTCAAACGAGCCGTCTTTTCTTTTTCGCATGGTTATTTTAGATGGTACAGCTAGTAAAATAACTTGTGGAGCCTCTGCATTGGGTTGGTCAAAATTGAAAACCACCCCTCCGCGCTGTTTTTCATAAGGAATTAGTTCCATCCACTGATCAATAATCAATCCAGCGTTAGACTTAACTTTGTTGGATGAAAAATTTTTCCGGTTAAACATAACAATTGAATCTTTGTCTTCAACAAGTTCTTCCGATGAAACCTCTCGACCTAACCACTCTTTGTCTTTTTCGGGATGAAACGGAAACTGTAGAATAGCCGTTTCACCTTGTTCTACACCTAAGAAGTCGGAAAAAACGCGTACATTTTGAATTTGACTTACCGGTTCACGCACTTTGGACACCTCGCCTGTCCAAGCTTCTATGTCCATAGGAGAGGCATTGCTATACGAAAACAGCTTGTTTAATTGTGCTGATTGTGCATTGAGGTCTATATCTAACAGCGGTTTTAAGCAAAAATGCGGAATTACTTTAAAATCTGCTGACAACAACGCTTGAATAGCTTTTGTATAGGCCGAAACAATGGAATCTTCATCATCCAATTCCACATCTTTTGCCAGAGCTTTTGCTTTATTGATTCTCTCCGTAAGTTTCTTTGCAAGCAAGGCTATTGTTGAGAGCAAATTGTTCTGCATTTCCAAAACCTCCTCATCGGTTGTTTTGAAATCAAAAAGATGGGGAGATAAGGATGTTAGCGATTCAGATATTCCAATTGATGCGGCTTGAATTAACAAATCGGCAACTTCAAAATACCCACTTTTAGCAGCAATTATAGCTGACGGTTTCTTGCCTTCAAATAGAGCAAAATGTCTGTTTAGGTTTTCGCAATAGAGTAAAAGCGAGTTGTAGCGGTTTGCAAGTTCAGTCGTATTTATGCCTTTCAGATTATCTTCGTCGGTTTGCGCAATGGAAGTAGAAAAATCTTCTGCTGTTAAAGCCCGACTGTTTGTAACAACGTTTCTAAGATTATTCATCATCCATTCGTTTTCATACAACGAACGTATATTATCATTATCTGACTTTCCTGTTTTTTTGTAATCGACAGCTATTTTTTGGGAGAAAAGGTTGTACTTCTTTCTGAAACTAAGCTCGAGAAAACGAGTGAAAATTGTCATATTTGAAGACAAATAGAGATATTCTAATGGAGAAATACCCAAATCGGCCAACGAACAAGATATATCAGTTTTCACCTCTTTATTTTCAACAATTTCAGTGCGAGTTACCACAAATGCTATTTCATCGGCATTGCCCAGTAAGCTCCCAACCCATTCATTAAGCGAAGGCTCTGCTTTTGCCATAATCCATTCGGCATTCTCTATAATGGTCTCATTGTTGGTGTATTCTGATGAAATGCTTCTGTTCCATCCTGTAATATCAGCCTCTGTGTTGCAGTTTAATGCAACGGCTACTTTGTGGCGAATTACAGCCGAATGCATAGGAATTTCTGTAACTTGTGGAGTTGCAATAACATTACCGTCTTCCAGATTCTTCATTAAGGCTGAAAAAGCAACTCGGTTTCCTTGCACAAGCTGATAGACACCTTCAGATAAAACAAGATCGCCCAAAGCATCAAAAGTATCTGCAATTTGCTCTATAAGCAAAGCTAGGGATTTTTTATGATTCTCTGGACGCCCTTCAAAGAGCTCATGAAACCATTTTAAACCGTTATTGGGTTCCATTAAATAATCGGAAACGTTTTTTTCACGCGTTTTATCTTCATCACTTAGTATGCTACTCAATAACAACTCTCCGTTTATAACCGTCATTGCATATGAGTTGGCGTTGATATCTGTATTGTTATTGGCTTTTTCTTGTTCTGATTTTATATCTATTTTCAACGGGAACAACTGTCTGAGAGGATAGATATAACGATCTAACTCTGTGTTCTCATTGTTTTTGTAAGCTTCGTGCATACTCCG
>CAZBVD010000332.1:0-2472 GCA_964495235.1 uncultured Dysgonomonadaceae bacterium
ATTGTAACCTCATTTGTAAACGATATCCTTATGCCTCCCATTGCAATGCTAGTGGGCGACAGTAGATTTGCAGAGATGAAACTTGTTCTTCAAGCCGCCGTTATGGATGGCGAAGAGGTAATTAAACCTGCCATCACATTTAATTATGGTAGCTTTATTCAAGTAGTTGTCGATTTCTTGATTGTAGGTGTTTCTATCTTCTTCGTTATTAAAGCAATGAACTCAATGACGAAAAAGAAAGAAGAAGAGCCAGCACCTGCAGCTCCACCAAAGCCAACAAAAGAGGAAACCTTATTAACTGAAATTCGCGATTTGTTGAAGAAAAATTAATAGTTGTTTTTAAGTACTCTTGATTTTAATGGAGTTATTCCCTTCTCAATTATTGAGAAATGGGAGTGGCTCCTTTTTTTTTGGATGTGTGAAGCTCCCGCTTCGCAATTTATCTTCTTTCATTGAGCAAGAGCTCCATACAGCCTAGGTAAATTTCAACCATTCCCTTTGCTCCTTGCAAATTATTTTTTGCTCCATGCCAATTATTAACCAATTATTTTTGGTCACTCTTTTCAAATAGACTAATATTGCATTTGTGGAGAAAGAAGTGCGTCTGATCCAGAAGAAAAGTCATAAAGATTATTCCACACAATAAAATAGAAATAAAAAGGTGTTTATCACCTTATAAGATATTGCAGAATGGGCACAAAAAAAGCCCCGACTGCAAGCAATCGAGGCTTTAATTGATAATAGAATACGTTAATGCGTATATATCACGCCGCATGCGTGCATATCACATTAAGCTTTGTCTGTACTGAAAGGCTGTTGTAAAGTTTTGCGACTTGATACAACAGCTTTTTCTTTGTCAACACTTTCCAAAGAACCGTTGCCGGACTCTATGATAGAGGTTTGACCCGATGGGCTATCCATCATCTCTATTGTTGATGCGTTAAACACCTTTACAGTCTCACCTGTTCCACTACCATTCATGGCTGTAGTTTCAACTTCCGTAGAAGTATCCTCTTCAGTAGGTGTTTCCGACTCGTTGGTCGAACCATCCGACTTGTTCATATCAGCTTTACGCTTATTATTGGCAATGCGAATAGAGATAGACCTGTAGTACATATTCGACAACTGGTTCAGTTTTTTAACCAATAGTGTAAGGTCTTCCTGTGTATCTGGCTCAATATCCGTTTCGGTTTCCGATACGGTATTTATCAGATGAGCAGCTTCAATCACTTTTAATAGATTGTTAATTGCTCCGGTAACACCTCTGACAATTGATTTAGTGGAAATGTTAGGACGCAGAGAAAGTAGGTCTACCCTTTTTACCCAAGCTTTATAAAAAGCTGTATGAGCTGTTTCTAATTCGCTGAAATCGACCATTAAGTCGAACTCTTCTAATGCATCAGCAAAACGTTCGTCGGTTTTCACCACTTCAAGAAAGCCAGTAATCCTATGATTAAACTCCTTATCATTCCTGCATCTGTTTAAATAGCGCAAATGGCTATTTATTGCATTCTCAATAACATGGAGATCCAACTTTAGGCTCGATCTCTTGAGCTTTCTAACACTAAGTTTAAAGGTGCTAACGGCTAGCATCAACTCACCCTTCAATTCAATCACCCTTAATCGCTCGGTATCCACTCCATAATTTAAACGGAGCATCTCTATCTCTGGCTCTAGTGCCAATAATAGTTTGAATACTGGGTTCTCTTGCAGCGACTCTGGGCTGTGGGTTAGAACTATACCTATTGTCTGATCGGCATATTCAGCCATTTCAGATTTAAGCATTTGTGAATAAGGAAGTCGTCTAACCTTTAATTCCTCATTTTTAAAATCAGTCATATTTTTTAACTGTTAGTTTGTACCGTCTAGCATCCTTGCTTTTTTTTGCCTTTGCCACTTAAATGCGGCAGCTCTTTGTGCAAAGTATGCCTTCATGTACGATTAAGTTCAATTGTTATTTCAAAGAGCTTAAACGTGCTCCAATGCGCATTGTTACGTTTCTGATGCAATGATAGATAAAAGAATTGGAACTACCCAAGAAAGATCATTCAAAATTCACTTTTTATTGATAAGTTTTTATTGTTAAAACCTGAAGGGTTCATCTCCAGCATCTTATCATTTATCACATATCATAAAATAAACCATAACTTGCACCCTCTAGCTTAAAGTCATGTTAAAATTCATTGGTTGCGTAGATGCATCGTTCCAAATCTTGCATACATAGATATGTTGCATTTTAACTATCATTATGCGCACAAATATATGCACACTTTGTAATTTAAAGTTGCTAATTATTAATGCCGATAGTTATACACAAAAAAAGTGTCGTGGGGTAACACATTTATCACAGAAATAATAGAGGTAGGATATGTTCAAAACTTTTCTAAACATTTCAGGGGTGCTGAAAATTGCGAGAAAAGGGAAAACTCGCGTCCGACACGTAGGATCATCTCAACAACAGGGAAAAATCGT
>CAZBVD010000333.1:0-2465 GCA_964495235.1 uncultured Dysgonomonadaceae bacterium
TACCATGTAAATCCATGCATGTGGAAATAACTACATCAGTGCCAATGACTTCTCTTATGCGAACAATGAAGTCGCCTTCGGGGTCATCCAATCCTTGCACGCTCATAGCGCCATGAATATCAAGATACAATCCGTCAAGGGGTAATGCTTCTTTTAGTCTGTCAAGTGTTTCTTGCACCAAAGATTCATAAGCTTGGCGCGTTACAATTCCTCCTGGCATAGCATGACCACGCAAAGTGGGCAACCATTGGGCTTGATGAATTAACGATGAATCTTGCGAAAAGAAAGGATAGTAACTAAAAACATCTTCTCCTCTGCGGGTTCGAAAAGCCTCTTCATGGGTAACGGCTGGTGAAAATGTACTAGACTCTATAGCTAATCCAGCAATGGCAATGCGAGGATAATCTTTATTTATTTTAGTGCTGTCAACACAACTAAAAAACACAGTTATTGTAACTAAAATAGTTGCTAAGCTAAATATTGTTTTTCTCATAAAGCGATATAATTATATAAATGTATCTGTTATTTGCTTTATCTTATGATGATGGTATATTGCTCTTTAAGGCAATAGGTTATAGTTGATTAATGAGTTGCACAGTATGGCATGCTACCAATGCTGCTGTTTCTGTTCTAAGTCTGCTTTCGCCCAAAGATATGGGTGTAAAGCCATGCTCTATGCTTTTTGCCACCTCTTCTTCGCTAAAGTCGCCTTCAGGACCAATGAGTATTAGTGTATCGGTGTTTTTCTTGCAAATTTGTGTTAGAGGTTCTTTAGGAGAGTTGTAGCAATGAGCAATAAACTTCTGACCTGAGAATGGTTGCTTTATAAACTCCTCAAATTTAATCATTTCATCAAACTGAGGTAGTCTGCTCTTTTGCGACTGCTTCATGGCCGAAACCATTATCTTTTCTAAGCGCGTAGCATTAATATTCTTTCGTTCAGAATACCTGCAGTTAAGTGGGGAGAAATTGTCTATACCTATTTCAGTAGCTTTTTCTACAAACCACTCTATGCGGTCTAATTTTTTAGTGGGTGCAAAGGCAATATGTAGGTCAAAGTTCCAATCTTTTGTCTGTGATATCTCTTCTTCTATGGCAACTATACAGCTTTTAGGATTTGCTTGTAACAGTTGTGCACGATAGAAGTAACCTTTGCCATCTGTAATGAATAGGGGGGCGCCTTCTTTCATTCGTAATACTCTTGCACAGTGCTGCGATTCAGCTTCAGGCATTTCGGGATTGGTGCGTATATCAGGACAGTAAAAAATTATATCCATAGGTTATTTACAGGGTTTAATCTTTACGTTTGTTCAACTCGTCGCGCAAGTTAATTGCCGATTCAAAATCTTCTTTGCTCAAAGCTTCTTCTAGGAGCGAGTTGAGTTGCTCTGTGCTCAATTGAGATAAGTCTTTGTCATCGTTTGATAAAAACTCATTTATGTCTCTGTTTTCTTCATCATCACTATCAAACACAACAGACATTTCTCGCATAATTTCTTCTGTAGTATGTATAGTTGCACCAGTGCGAATAGCTAATGCTACACCATCAGAAGTTCTAGAATCTATTTTATACTGATTCTCGCCTTGTTGCAAGGTTAGTTCAGCATAGAATGCTCCGTTTTCAAATTTGTGTATATATACATCTAGCAATTCTATATTGAGCGCTGTAAAGGTAGATACCATCAAATCATGAGATAATGGACGTGGCGGATTTATTTTCTCCATTACAATGGCTATTGATTGCGCTTCTGGCGTTCCAATAACGATTGGAAGTCTACGAGGTCCATTACTCTCAGCAAAAATTAGCGCATAAGCTCCCGCTTGCACTTGGCTAAAAGATATACCTAATATGGATAGTTTTACTTTCTGATTCATTTTGTTTAGTTTTCTACATCAAATATACCACTTTAAATCTTTATTTTCAAAATAAAACACTGTTTGCAATAAAAATTGTCTATTTTTTTGTGGATATATGAAAAGTTTTATATCTTTGCACCCGTTAAAACAAACCAATACAAATGGTGGTTGTAGCTCAGTTGGTTAGAGCGCTTGATTGTGGTTCAAGAAGTCGCGGGTTCGAATCCCGTCTCCCACCCAAAGTTTTAAGAATAAACACGCAACTTAAAGTTGTGTGTTTTTTTTTGCTTTATACTCCCACACTCCCACAGTTGTATCATTCAGTTTTGTTTGTTTACAAGTGCAAAATCAATTATCTAAATATAAATTTTCACACAAAAAAAATAGATGTAGTTAGTTATACAAGAGCAAGTTGTGGCTTCGAAAAAATGCATGCGATTTCATATAGCAAGTATTGTTCCTGCTAATGCAATAAGTAACTCTTCATTCTTAACTTAAAGCGTTTCCCAAGCTCCCAGCGTATTCCACGCCCATATAAACCCTTTTACCATAAAGTATATCAATACTATTGCTAATATAATAAAGAGAATGGTGTTGAAAGGGGAGTT
>CAZBVD010000334.1:0-2464 GCA_964495235.1 uncultured Dysgonomonadaceae bacterium
CAATGGCCAAAGGCCTATATATTTGCTACTTAAATGCAGGAGATGAGTTTTATAACAACAACACGGTTGAGAAGTTAATTGCAACAGCGCAGCAATATCATCACCCCGACATACTTTATGGCGAAACGGTGATTGTGAACAATGAGGGAGTTTTTTTATACAACCGGAGATTGAAAGCCCCTGAAAGATTGCATTGGCAAAGTTTTAAGCAAGGAATGCTTGTGTGTCATCAAGCATTTATAATAAAGCGAAGCATTTTTGAGCCCTACGATTTGACATACCGTTTCTCAGCCGATGTAGATTGGTGTATACGATTAATGAAGAAAAGCAAGTCTATCGTAAACACAGATATAGTATTGATTAAGTATTTAAACGAAGGCGTAACAACAACCAATCGAAAAGCATCGTTAAAAGAGCGTTACCAAATAATGGCAAAGCATTATGGCAACGCGTCAACGCTTTTACACCACGCATGGTTTGTGGTGAGAGCAATTTTGAATCCAGAAAAGAAATAGAACAGACAACAATGATAAAGAGAAGAAAGCTAAAAGTAGAAGAGCTAAACAGAATAGATGTTCAAGAGTTTAAAAAGGCAAAGAAAATAGGATTAACAGTTGTGCTTGACAACATAAGAAGCCTCAACAATATTGGATCTGTATTCAGAACAAGCGATGCTTTTAGGGTAGAGAAGATTCTACTGTGTGGGATAACTGCAACCCCACCTCATGTTGATATTCATAAAACTGCGCTAGGCGCAGAAGATTCAATTGCTTGGCAACATTATGATGAAACTATAGATGCTGTAAACAAATTGAAAGCAGAAGGCTACACAGTATTCGCTATTGAACAAGCCGAGAATAGCACATCGCTTTCTGATTTATCTTTAAATACGGGTAAGAAATATGCCATAGTGCTAGGACATGAAGTGCACGGAGTGCAACAAGAGGTTATTGATGCATCGGATGGTTGCATAGAAATTCCGCAGCATGGCACAAAACACTCGCTCAACATTTCTGTTGCAACAGGTATTGTTATTTGGAGTTTTTATAGTCAGTTGAATGAAGTGATTGGAGAGTAATTAAATTAAAAAGCACAGATAACACCTCCTATTGGCTTTCTATCTTTGATAAGAAAAAGGCAAAGACAACACTTCGACTCCGCTCAGTGACCGTAATTTAGAAGTTTATGAATTGCAAATAGGCTTAGCTAATCCAAGGAGTTTTAACCCCTTCTGTAATTAACGCTGATAAAACCAGAGTAACGCAGTATTTGTCTTTTTATGTCAAAGATCAAATTGCTTCAACTCCATCACCTCCCCATCAAACACCGCATAAGAGAAATAAGTCAACCAATCTCCCAATATTACAATATTGGAGTCTTCTTTTAGTGGAAGATTGAGCATAATATGCCTGTGACCAAAGATAAAGTAGTTGATTTCTGGTGAGTCTTGCAATTTCTCTTTAGCAAATTGAATGAGGTGCTCTTTTTCTTCGCCCATATAAGGGGCAATCTCTCCGGTCATCCTACTATAATCAGACCATTTGCTTGCAAAGGCCATTGTCCATCGCGGATGTATAGCCGCATAAAGGAAACGAAGAAACTTGTTGTGGTATATTTTACGAACAAATCTAAACGACCATGATTCATCGCCCAATCCATCGCCATGCGCTAAGAAAAAGACTTTCCCATTGAGTGTTTTCACAACTGGTTCTTTCTTCACAATCAGTCCACACTCAGTTGACAAGTAATCTGTCAACCAAATATCGTGATTGCCTATAAAAAAGTAGATGGGGATTCCCGAGTCTGTCAGTTCTGATAGTTTTCCCAAAACTCGTGTAAAGCCTCTTGGAACAACATTCTTGTACTCAAACCAATAGTCGAATATATCGCCCATCAGGTATATCTCTTTCGCATCATGCTTCACAGCATCAAACCATCTACAAAGCTTACGCTCTACATCAATAGAGTTGACATGCGACACAGAACCCAAATGAACATCGGATAAAAAATATGTTTTATTTCTCAAAACTTGCCTATTAAGTGAAGATTATGCTTGCTGAAGTATTTTTACAATAAACCTAACTCGAGCATAGCTTCTTCGCTCATCATCGATCTGTCCCATGGGGGATCGAAAACCAACTCAATGTTTACTTTATTTACAGCTTCTATAGCCTCTACTTTCATTCTCAAATCATCCATAATAAAATCAACAGCAGGACAGGCGGGCGAAGTAAGTGTCATCTCGATAGTTACATCATTATTGTCATGTATATCAATATCGTAAATCAAACCTAAGTCGTAAATATTAACAGGTATCTCTGGGTCATATACTGTTCGTATCATTACCAGTATCTCTTCTTGTAAGTCTTGTATATTTGAATTCATATCTTTATTGTTTTGTATTTTATATCTAACCACTAAACAATATGTTTTGTTTAAATTACATCATGTTTTCGTCTGCAAA
>CAZBVD010000335.1:0-2453 GCA_964495235.1 uncultured Dysgonomonadaceae bacterium
TGTTGTTTTCCTCCAAATTGCAGTATAAATCGTGGCTTCCCAGCCTTCTCATGTATATATCCGCAATCCATAAAATCGAAAGATTCATATCCATGCTTTTCGGCATAGGTCATGGCATACCAAATGGTGTATATATTAGGATATAAGTTTTTATATGTCTGGGTCTTGCCCCAATAGTAGAGGCTGTAGGCATTTTTATTGTTGTGCAATCCAATTATTATTCCACCAATTACTTTATCTTGATACTTAGTAATAAAAAACTTTCCCTTTCCATTTTGAATAAATGATTTATAAAAGTTTTCTATATAGGTATATGGAGGAAAGCGGTGCGAAAACTTCCAGTGTAAATTCTTATCTATAGAGTTGTATATAGTAGAAAGCTCTTCCTGATTGCTTAGTTCTTCAATATAAACACCTTTTCTTCGGGCTTTATTTACTTGGTTTCTTCTTGTACCTGAAAGCTGGTTCCATATACTTCGTTTGCGTTGCAGTGAGTTTTTTATATTAATCCATCTTATGGAAAAAAAACTATTATTCCTAAAAGCTTTGTACCCAAATATTGGATCTCCTAAATGGCGAAACTCTGTGTAAAACACACGATGTTTCAACTCTTTGGTTAGGGTGTCTAACAAGTAGCAAAATATTTCTTCCTCGGGTAGATTATCTTTATAGTATGCCGGTTTATGACTCACATAGCACCTTTTGAAAATAGGGGTGTTGAGAAATCTGTTTATTCGCATTATGTGTGCAAATAGAGATGCTATTGGCTCATTGTTTAGAAAACAAACTACCATTAATGGCTTGTAGTAAGAAACATTCTCATACAAATCAAAAGTGCGGGCACTATGAAAAAAACTTACTTCATCTAAATGAGGCAGATCTTCTTTCTTATAATAAACTTTTAATTTATAACTCATAGCACTTAAATATATACAAATATAAAAATTATTTATTAATACATAAGCGTAAAGACTCTTAAAGTTGTCATTTGCAGCTTAGAAAGAGCTGTAATGAGCAATATATCGGAAGTAAAGTTGTTTTTATGTGCAATTAGTCTTTACAACTCAAAGAGTCTTTTGTTTACATATTGATTAAATGAGCATTTAATCCCTCAATTTAAAGATTCTTTTAGCGATATTTTTACTTTTATGCGCAGGTATTATTGATTAAAAATGTATATTTGTAGACACATAGAATATAAAACACTAAAAATATAATAAGAATGGCAAAAAAGAAAATACTTGTAACAGGTGGCACAGGTTACATTGGTTCGCATACAGTAGTAGAGCTACAAAATGCAGGATATGAAGTTGTAATTGTTGATGATCTATCAAACTCTAATGCTGAAGTACTAGAAGGAATCACAAAGATAACGGGCATCAGACCTAAGTTTGAACACGCAGATTGCAATGACTTAGAAACAATGACGAATTTGTTCAAGAAGCATCGTCATATTGATGGTATTATTCATTTTGCAGCTAGCAAAGCTGTTGGCGAGTCGGTTCAAAAGCCTTTAATGTATTACAGAAACAACCTTGTTTCGCTTATCAACTTGTTGGAGTTAATGCCTCAGTTTGATGTTTCGGGTATCGTTTTCTCTTCATCGTGTACTGTATATGGCGAGCCAGACGAAAACCCAATAGACGAAAACGCACCTATCAAACCTGCTACTTCTCCTTATGGAAATACAAAGCAGATAAACGAGGAAATTATACTAGATTATATACACTCAGGTGTACCCATCAAAAGTATTATTCTACGTTATTTCAATCCTATTGGAGCACACCCCACAGCCGAGATTGGCGAACTACCCATGGGAGTGCCTCAAAACTTAGTTCCATACATTACTCAAACAGGTATGAAAGTGCGCAAGCAACTAAGTGTGTTTGGCGATGATTATGACACGCCTGACGGATCTTGTATACGCGACTTTATTAATGTAGTTGATTTAGCTAAAGCTCACGTTATAGCAATTGAGCGCATGTTAGAAAACAAATCGGAAGAAAAGGTAGAGATTTTCAACCTGGGTACAGGAAACGGAGTTTCTGTTTTAGAATTAATCAAAGTATTTGAAAAAGTAACTGGAGAAGAACTCAACTATAAAATTGTAGGCCGACGCGAAGGCGATATCGAAAAAATATGGGCCAATCCTGATAGAGCCAACAATGTATTGGGTTGGAAAGCACAAGAAACAATAGAAGACACAATGGCTTCTGCATGGAAATGGCAGCAAAAACTACGTGAAAAGGGAGTTATGTAAAACTCCTCCTTTTACACTTTGATAAATAAAAGAAACACCGATATAGTTTGATACTATGTTGGTGTTTTTTTGTTTCGAAATCTTTGTTGTAGAAGGTGCAGTAATAATTAGGACTGCCGATGTGTTATTGTAAGAACAAGAAGCTAGCATTTAAACAGACTACTATTTAGCACTCCGTAGAGCAAGAAGCACT
>CAZBVD010000336.1:0-2422 GCA_964495235.1 uncultured Dysgonomonadaceae bacterium
CATTTATATGTTACCACAATTTTGTATCGATTTTTATAAAATTTAGCTGTTACCATCTTTTTGTCTTTAGTGTGTTTCTTTTAATTACACCATACTTAAATATTTAATAGCAATGTAATTTAGTTGGGTAATAAATGCTATGTCCTTATTTCTTAATAAGGCATTATTTATATACCTTTGTGCAACTGTTGACAGAATATAAATCGAATACGTTTAGGCATTGTATAATGCTTGAATATGTAGAATCAATATCTTTATATCTAATTATTATTTTATGGAAAAATATCAATTTAAAACCTCAGGGAAAACACGTACAGAACGTGACCTTTTAGGAGAGAAAGAAGTACCAACAGAAGCACTTTTTGGAATTCAAACTTTACGTTGTATCGAGAACTTCGATATTAGTCGTCAATTATTATCAGAGTATCCTCCTTTTATAAAAGCTTTAGGCTTGGTAAAGATGGGAGCAATAAAGGCGAACAATGAACTCAAGCTTGTTGATGACGAAACAACTAATGCTATTGTAGCTGCATGCCAAGAGTTAATGGACGGAATGCATACCGAGCATTTTCCAATTGATTTAGTGCAAGGTGGTGCGGGTACTAGTGTAAATATGAATGCAAACGAAGTTATTGCCAATCGTGCATTAGAGATTATGGGCAAGAACAGGGGAGAGTATAAATTCTGTCATCCCAATGATCATGTAAATATGGCTCAATCTACCAATGATGCTTATCCAACTGCTATGCACTTGGGTTTGTATATGTTGCACGATGAACTGAAAGATTCGTTAGAAAAACTGATAGAATCTTTTGAAAAGAAATCCATTGAGTTTGCCGATATTATTAAGATGGGTCGCACACAGTTGCAAGACGCAGTGCCAATGACTTTGGGCCAATCTTTTGGCGCATATATGGATGCAATGAAAAGCGAGTTGAGGCGACTTAACCGAGTGTCAAAAGAGTTCCTTACCATAAATATGGGTGCTACGGCTATAGGTACAGGGATTACTGCAGAGCCAGGCTATGCAGAATTGTGTACACAATACATTAGAGATATTTCGGGTTGGGATATTGTACTTGCCGAAAATCTTGTTGAAGCCACTCACGACACATCAGCTATGGTAGCTTACTCATCATCAATGAAGATGATTGCACTAAGATTGTCTAAAATATGTAACGACCTTAGATTGATAGCATCGGGACCGAGAGCAGGTTTGGCTGAAATAAAATTGCCTCCAAAGCAACCAGGTTCTTCTATTATGCCGGGTAAAGTAAACCCAGTGATACCAGAAGTTGTGAATCAGGTATGTTTTAAAGTTATTGGAAACGATTTAACTGTATCTATGGCTTCAGAAGCTGCACAGCTAGAGTTGAACGTGATGGAGCCTGTGTTGATTCAAAGTTTAATTGAATCGAGCACTTGGTTAAAACGCGCTTTTGATACACTGCGTACTGAATGTATAGATGGTATTATTGCCAACGAAGAACACTGTAAGTACATTGTGGAGCATTCCATTGGTATAGTTACAGCATTGAAACCATTTATTGGCTATGCCAATAGTACTGAGATTGCTCAAGAGGCATTGGAGACAGGAGGAAGTGTTTATAAGTTGGTATTAGAGAAGAAATTACTTACACAAGAACAACTTGATAAGATACTAGATCCTCAGCATATGATTCGTCCATCTAAGATTAAGATTTAAGAGACAGCTGAAAAATATTTTTGTTGTTTTTATTGCGTGTTTTAAATAAATACATTTGTTGCTATAAAGAACAAAAAATGAAACTAGACAGACTACATCATCTTCATTTTCATACTTGCAATCAGGCGAGCAGGAGTTGATGTATGTATAGCTGTATATAATATTATTAAACCCCGTCTGAATTAAATCAGGCGGGGTATTGGTATGTCGGGGATCACTTGCAAAAGTATGTGTTTAGCCATAAATTTTAGCTAACCTAAACAGGTAGGGTCCTAAAAATTATACACTTTATAGGACACTACCTTGATAACAGGCAACGGCCCTGGCGATAATGCTGCTATGGCCTTGGAGAAAATGTATATGAAGATATTTATTAGAACACAAGACTTAACGTTGAAACAGGCGTTGGAGAAGTATAGAAACGGTGAGTTGAAGTCTCTTTAAACAAGCTTACATACTCAATAGTAAAAGGGCTATAAGTTTATCATTAAACTAGTAGCCCTTTCTTGCTTTCTCCAAACTTGTTTTGCGATTATACTATCTCAGCAAACAAATCTCTGTTGTCATCAACATACTTCGCAATTATTTCTGTTTGTGTTTTTTCTATTTGAAAATACTGTTCTTCAATCTCCTCAAACTCTTCAAAGTCTACATACATGGCATTGAACTCTTCGTCGGTAGTTTCTCGTTCCAGCTCTTCTCTATTAGCATCAAATA
>CAZBVD010000337.1:0-2418 GCA_964495235.1 uncultured Dysgonomonadaceae bacterium
ATCTTTAGAGCGCAAGAGGTAGTGGACGATGCTACTTCATTGTTGAATTCTCATATGACTTTTACAGCTCAAAAGAGCAATGATGTAATGAAGTTATTGACAGTTTTTTCTGCATTCTTCTTACCATTGACATTTATTGTTGGGGTATACGGAATGAATTTCTACAATATGCCAGAGCTTAATTTGAAATATGGATATTTCATTACACTGTTAGTAATGTTTGTTATTGCAATTTTAATATATATATGGTTTAAGCGAAAGAAAATATTGTAAGTCCTATAACACGTAGAGAAAACTCATGAATTTTCTCTACAACAATGCCAACAATCATCACAATATAAATCACGAACTCTTTGATAAGAAAAGAGCAAAGACAAGGCTTTCGAAGTTTTTGAAATCAAGGAGTTTACAATAGTAAAAGACTATTTCAAAAACGAGAATAACGCTGTATTTGCCCTTTTATTGCAAAGAGAACTAATCTACCAAAGCAAAATCTAATTGCTTTCGCTCTAAATTGGCACGTGCAACAGTAATCTGTAATTCCTGACCCAAACGATACTCACGTTTTGTGCGACGCCCTACCAAGCGATAGTTTTTTTCGTCGAGCTCATAAAAATCATCGTCCAACTCTCTTATTGGAATCATGCCCTCGCATTTATTCTCTTTTATCTCTACATAAATACCCCATTCAGTTACCCCCGAAATTACACCATCAAATACTTGTCCAATTTTATCAGACATAAATTCAACTTGTTTGTATTTGATAGAGTCACGCTCTGCACGAGTAGCAATCAACTCCATATCGGAGCTATGCAAACAAAGCGCTTCAATCTCTTCCTGGTCGGCACTCTTCTTGTTAGCAAGATAGTCGTTCAATAGGCGATGCACCATCATATCAGGATAGCGACGAATGGGCGATGTGAAATGCGTATAATAATCGAAGGCCAATCCGTAATGACCGACATTTCTGGTGGTATAAACAGCCTTGGCCATTGTTTTAATGGCAATAGTTTCTACCAAGTTCTCCTCGGGCCTATCTTTCACAGCATCAAACAAGGCGTTGAAACTTTGTGCAACCTGCTTATTACTTCCTGATGTTTTTATTTTGTGACCGAAGCGTAGGATAAATGTATTCAAGGTTTCCAGCTTCTCAGGATCTGGCAAATCATGTATTCTATAAACAAATGTTTTTGCTTTTTTATTAGCCTCAACCTTACCTACTTTTTCGGCCACTGTACGGTTGGCCAATAGCATAAACTCTTCAATAAGATGATTGGCTTCTTTCATCTCGGTGAAATAGACTCCAAGAGGCTTCCCTTTTTCATCTAAGTTGAAGCTTACCTCCTGACGCTCAAACCCAATTGCTCCATTAGCAAATCTACGCTCGCGCAATTGTTTTGCAAGGCTATTCATAATAAGAACTTGTTTGCTATACTCACCCTTTTCTGTGTCAATTATCTTTTGTGCATCTTCATAAGCCATGCGCACATCTGAGTTGATAACTGTTTTAGCAATTCTATGTTTAAGCACATGCCCTTTGTCGTTCATTTCAAAAATAACCGAAAAGCAAAGCTTCTCTTCGTTGGGTCGCAATGAACACAACTCGTTGCTTAATCGTTCAGGCAACATGGGGATTGTTCTATCTACAAGGTAAATAGAAGTTGCACGCTTTTGTGCCTCTTCGTCTATAATATCGCCTGGTTTTACATAGTGCGTAACATCGGCAATATGCACACCTATTTCCCAAGTTGTGGGTGTTAATTCTTTAATAGACAAAGCATCGTCAAAATCTTTTGCGTCAGCAGGGTCTATAGTCATTGTAAAAGTATCGCGCATGTCTTCGCGCTTTGCAATCTCTTCTTTTGTAATGCCTGCAGATATTTTTTCGGCGGCCTCTTCTACGCTCTTAGGATATTCGTAAGGCAAACCGTACTGCGCCAATATTGCATGCATTTCTGTAGTGTTTTCACCAGCTTCGCCCAACACGTCCAGCACTTTACCGATAGGATTATTAGCTTTTGCAGGCCACTCTATAATATCTACCACTACTTTATCGCCGGTTTTGCCGCCTTTTAAATTTTCCTTTGGAATAAATATATCGTTTGCAAGTATTCTACTGTCAAGTACAAGGAATCCGAAATCTTTTTGCACCTCAAGTGTTCCAACAAATCGGGCTTCAGCACGTTTTAGTATTTCTATCACTTCACCCTCTGCCTCAAAGCGTTTACGCTTTGCAAAGAGCTGTACACGCACAATATCGCCGTTCATTGCATGCATAGCATTGCGCTCAGGAATATATACAATATTACCTTCGTCGTTGGGCACAAAAAAGTTTTTGCCATTGCTACGACGTTCAAACCGTCCTTCAAGAACAGGCTTACGGTCGTTTGTTTTATATTTGCCACGCTGTGTTTCTAA
>CAZBVD010000338.1:0-2416 GCA_964495235.1 uncultured Dysgonomonadaceae bacterium
ACTTTAAAGAAGGATTCAAACCAACTCCTATGGCTATTATGCGAGAGTATGATAGGGCTGCACCTCTAGGAACAGGAACCTACAAAGTAGGAGGAAACTATGCGGCTAGCATGCAATCGGGTGTGAAAGCTGCTAAAATGGGTTACTCTGCTGTAGTTTATCTCGATGCTAAAGAGAAAAAATACATTGATGAGTGTGGTCCTGCCAACTTCTTTGGAATAAAAGACAATACCTACATCACACCAAAATCTTCTTCAATTCTTCCTTCTATTACTAATAAGAGCCTTATACAATTGGCCGAAGATATGGGTATGAAGGTTGAGCGTCGCCCAGTTCCTGTTGAGGAGCTTGCTACGTTTGAGGAAGCCGGAGCTTGTGGAACAGCTGCTGTTATTAGTCCTATTTTAAGAATAGACGATGTAAATGAGAATATAACCTATGAGTTTTGTAAAGATGGTCAACCTGGACCAATCTCTAAGAAACTATACGACAAACTACGTGCAATACAATATGGCGATGAGCCAGATGTACACGGCTGGGTAACAATTGTAGAATAAATTTACACTTGTACAGATATTATTAAAAGCCACTTTGAGACAAGTGGCTTTTTTAATTTGGCAACGAGATCTATTAAATAACCAGTTTTTTTAATTATCTTCGAAACTTGGTTCTATAATTATAAAGACTCACTATAAATCAATTTGCAGAATGCATATTAAATCAAAATATATACTCTCTTTAGTATTGTTAACTTCTTTATTGTTGGCTTGCACCAATAAAGGAAAGAAAGCTTCTGATAGTGACAAGAACTCACAACTAAATATTGGAGTAATGTCGTCTATGGACTATTTCCCTATTGCGGTAGCTAAAGATAATGGTTTCTTTGAACAAGAAGGTCTAAACGTTACTATCAATAAGTTTTATTCGGCCAATGAGCGAGATGCCGCTTTTCAGAGTCGCAATCTTGATGGAACTATTTTAGACTACACGGGTGCTGCTATTCAGCGGGTTGGAGGTGTAGATTTGAAGCTTACTTCGCAATGTAATGGCTCTTTTGTATTAATTGCAGCTGAAGAATCGGAGGTGGAGTGTATTCGAGACTTGAGAGGTAAGCGTTTGGCTGTTTCTCGAAATACTGTTATAGATTTTTGTACTGATTGGGTGTTGCAAGAAGCCAATATTGCCTTGTCTGATGTAAATAAAGTTGAAATTAACAAAATACCACTTCGCTTAGAAATGTTGAGGAATGGGAGAATTGATGCCACTATGTTGCCTGATCCTTTTGTTACGATTGCTTTAGAGGGGGGTAACAAAAAAGTAATTGATATAAAAGACATGGGTTTACGCGTAACTGGTATTGCTTTTCATGATGAGGCCATTACTGAAAAAGAAGCAGCAATAAAGAGTTTTTATCGCGCCTATAATTTGGCCATAGAACTTATCAACACACAGCCTACCTCTTCTTTTTACGATTTAATAATTGAAGAAGTTGGTGTTCCCTCAGAGCTTATTTCTAAAATAGAGCTACCCACTTTTACTAAGGCCCAATTACCTCAAGAAAGGGACTTGAAGAAGGTGGAACAATGGTTGAAAACTAAAAGCTTAGTTCCTGCCGATTTCGAGATCAATACATTAATTGCAACGGGTCTTATTCCCTGATTTATCTTTATATGAGTTCTGGTAAGCTATCTCTTCATAATGTTTCAGTCAATTTTGGTGCTACTTCAGTGCTAAAGGATATCTCATTTTCTTTAGAGATGGGTAAAACCCTTACTATTGTTGGTCCTTCGGGTTGTGGTAAATCTACCTTGCTTAATGTGTTGAGTGGTATTATCAAAAACTATGAGGGCAAGATATTGATGGGGTCGAAAGAGTTGCGGAATGCTGATTTGACTTATGGTTATGTTCCCCAAAGCTTTGGCTTGCTTGCTTGGAAAAAGGTGAAAGATAATATTATGTTGCCAGCAACGATTAACAAAAATATCAAAATTGATGAGGATGAGGTAAACGATGTGTTGACTAAGCTTGAATTGAATGATTTACTTGACCGTTATCCTTCTCAGTTAAGTGGTGGACAACGCCAACGTGTTGCTCTAGCACGTGTTTTTATATCACATCCAGATATTTTGTTGCTAGATGAACCTTTCTCTGCATTGGATACACTTACGGCAGACGCTTCACGCGAACTTTTTTTAGATTTATGGCGAAAGTATCGTCCTACTACTATTTTCACTACCCATAACTTGTCGGAGGCTGTAAAGTTGGGTGAGCATATCCTTTTGCTCAACAAGCAACCAGCAACAGTATTCAGATTTGTTGATAATCCGATCTTTGAAAATGATGAGCAACAGAATGAAGCTACATTTGCAGCTTTTAGGAATCAGTTGATGGGTTGGATTCGTGAAGAAGCTAATAA
>CAZBVD010000339.1:0-2415 GCA_964495235.1 uncultured Dysgonomonadaceae bacterium
GCTCAGCAGCGGGCAGTTGATAATTGACAACACATCTAATAAAATAGCATTGAAGGGGCGAATTGCATTCGCACTTCGCTTGCAGATTGATACAACTACAAAAGCAACAAACAACAACTGTAGAGGCGTTGTATGCAACGACTTTTGAATTAATCTGCTCATTCATTACAGAATGGTTGATAGTATCTCCGCGAGCAGCATTGTATAATGGTTCAACAGATTCTCCGCTTTGCGGATTTATGCATTTAAAGCCTGAAGGGCCTGCCCTGTGAAATCTATTATTATTTCACTGGGACTGACATATTTCAGCCAAGGCTGTTAGGTATATAATAGTGTGACGTTGACCGCTAACATAGAATTATTACTTACTTACCCTATAATTATATTACAGTCCTCCTTCAAAGGCATTTAATCCCAGCGGGATGACATATTTGTAGTAAAGTATATAACTCCTATCACCATAACCTCGGAGAGGTGACATCTTTATTAATTGCCCCGATGAAATATCTAAATCCAATTTCACAGGGCAGGCCCCAATGAAATATCTAAATCCAATTTCACCCCAATTAAATATAATTTGAATATCATGGGGCAGATCCTTCAGCCCTCAAAGGTGTTTATCGGTGTTCATCCGTAACATCAGTGTCATCTGTGTTCCAATTATCATCAAGACGTATGCAATCCCTCTTCAACAGGCTCAGGAAACACACTACAAGGCAGTTTAATTGTTGCAGTATAGTTCTAAGACGTTGCATGCAACGTCTCAGAAATAGCGCATTAACCATTATCTTTCCCTCCTTTGCGCCTTCTCTGTGTTCTTTGCGGTTAACCCTCTGTTTACTGCTTACCGCTCACAGTTCTCCGTGTTGCAAGCGCCCCATTAACCATTAAACAATTAACATTTAATCATTATCTTAAATACCATTCATACATCCTCCTCACTCCCTCTTCAATCTCCACTTTGTGTTTCCAACCCAGCGCATTAAGCTTAGACACATCCGTCAATTTTCGCATTGTACCATCAGGCTTGGTCGCGTCAAACCTAATAGCACCATCATATGCTACCGTTTCTTTTATCAACATTGCCAAACCTTTAATACTTATCTCCTTACCCGTGCCAATATTTATATGACAATTGCGCACCTCTTTGTCACTGCCTTTCAGGTCAGAAAAATCCACCTTTTCCATTACAAACACACAAGCATCAGCCATCTCCTCGCTCCAAAGAAACTCACGCATTGGTTGCCCTGTGCCCCACAACTCCACTTCATTGGCCGTCACACCATACTTTTTTAATATTGCCTTTATCTCGTCGTGCGAGCTATTGCCAGTCACCTCTTCCACAGGCCTATCGTTCAAATCCTTCTGAATAGACTCCCAATTGTTGTCCATCAAGCATTTTGCCAAATGAATCTTCCTTATCATAGCAGGCAATACATGACTGCGCTCCAAATGAAAGTTATCGTTAGGCCCATACAAGTTAGTTGGCATCACAGCAATAAAATTAGTACCGTATTGCAAATTAAAACTCTCGCACATCTTCAACCCCGCAATTTTAGCAATAGCATACGGCTCATTGGTATATTCAAGTGGCGATGTCAATAGCGCATCTTCCTTCATCGGCTGGGGAGCTTCTTTCGGATATACACAAGTACTACCCAAAAAGAGCAGCTTCTTCACATTATGATTATAGCTCTCACCAATCACATTGTTTTGTATCTGCAAATTCCGATAGATAAAATCGGCCCTATATACATTATTAGCAACAATACCACCCACATGAGCTGCCGCTAAGAACACATAATCGGGTTGTTCTGCAGCAAAGAATTTTGCCACAGCCACACCGTCCATCAAATCCAATTCTTTCGATGTTCTTCCAATCAAATTGGTATAACCCTTTTGTTGCAGGTTTTTCCAAATAGCAGACCCCACCAATCCGCGATGACCTGCAATGTATATTTTTGAATCTTTTTCCATTGTTTTTTGTAACAAGTGACGAGTGATTGGTAACGTGTAACGCGTCACTGATTACGTATCACTTATCAGTTATTTTTCTTTTATGCTCTATTTATCACATATTTAATAAGTCCAACTAACATTCTCCTAATATCATTCAAATCACTCATTATAAGTTCACATCTTTCTGAAGATATATATTTAAGATTAGTTGCAATAATAAGTTGAGTTTCTAATTCAGATAAACTACCTAGACCAATATACAAGAATTGTGAAAATTCTTTATTCCCTTTTCTTGCACTTCCTTCTGCAATATTAGAAGGTATCGAAACAGCCGATCTCCTAATTTGATTAGTAAGACCATAAAGCTCATCTTTTGGAAAACCTTTAGTCATCTCATAAACCAATGTAACTAACGATACACTTTTCTTCCAAACATCTAAATCCTTGTGTGTTTTT
>CAZBVD010000340.1:0-2409 GCA_964495235.1 uncultured Dysgonomonadaceae bacterium
GGTTTGCTTTCATTACATTGATGAAAACCCAGTCCACATTCGTTGTATATTGAATCGCCATCGATGGCTGAAACAATCATGCTTAAATCGAGCTGCTCAATTTTGCCTTTGTCTATTGAGAATCCACCAGTAGGCCCCTTTTCAGATTGAATTATATTACTTCTAGTAAGTTGCTGCAATATTTTTGATGTATATGCCTCAGGCGAATCTATTGCCTTGGCTACTTCTTTCATGCTAACCTTTTGATTCTTCAACGAAGAATCAATTATATAAACTGAGGCCTTAATGCCATATTCACAAGCTTTTGAAAACATATTACTCCTTTTTTGAGTTCAAATATAATAAAACATCCTGAATAGTGGACACATCTATCCACTATTAATTGTTAAAGATATAACAAGAGCAATTTATCAGAAATAAAATAGCTCCTATGAATTAAATCACAGGAGCTATTTCAAGATAACATCTCATCTACAAAGAATTAATGTCAATTTAATCTTTGAGCAACTACATAACAGCATTCAAAAACCTTACCATTGGCTGCACCTCTTTGTATGCGTTAAGCACCATTGACACAGCATCGGGTGAGGTTAACTCCTCATTGCTTATGTTCCGAATAGTATGATATCCTTTCATACGTAAATATTCAATTGCTTCGCTTTCTATATCAAATCCTCTAGGAACTGTTTTCAGAAAAGAAGAAGCCTCAACTCCTTTTGGATACATCTTTAAGAAAGAAGGTTTATTAATTATCTCTTCCCACTCTGCAAGATTGTACTCTATCTCTTTTCTAAATTTATTTAGCACTGCCGTAGGAGGCATATATACACCCCCACCCACAAAAGAGCCATTGGGTTCTATGAACATATAATAGCTAGCACCTTCCGATTTATATCCTCCAGGATTAAACAACACAAAGAAGTGCGTTTTGTAAGGCGTTTTATTCAACGAAAAACGAATATCTCTATTAATACGTTTAATGCATTTGTGAGGAACCAAATACTGCGATTGTATACTTGTATCTATTATCGATAAACCTAGTATTATTTCTGATACAAATGATATCACATCGGCTCTCGCTTCACGATACTCTTCTTCATTTGCCTTGAACCATTCTGAGGTGTTGTTCTCTCTCAACTTATCTAAAAACGTAAAAGTGCTATTCTGAATCATGCTTAATTTGTGTAATTATATAATTTAATTATTTCTTATTGAGTAAGCAACCAAATCATTATCTACTAGCTGTTGCAAATAATCTAGCAACTGCAACTTATAACACCTATCTCTATTGGAATGTTGATATCTATTATTATTTATTTAACAATCATAGCAAATCGAACCACCATCTGTAATGAGTATAAACTTATTATAAGGCTATCTTAGCACTTTCTCTAGCACACATTGAACTCATACTACACATTAAGTGTTATAATACAGTTCAAAACAACACAATTAAAACTTACCTATTATGAAAAAATATACGCTACTACTTATACTGTCCATCTTTAGCATTGTAACTTTCGCACAGAAGAAAGAAAAAATTAAAGGTGACAAAAATGTAACAACTGTAACTAATGGTTTTGAAGAAGAGTTTAATGCCATTGAAATATCTGACAATCTAAAAGTAAACTTGACAAAAAGCCTGCAAAGCAGCTATACCCTCACTACAGATAAAAACCTACAAGAAGTAGTTCAATTTACAGTAAATCAAGGGACGCTTAAGATTTATACCACAAGCAATATTGTGAAAAGCAAAGAGCTAAACATAGTTTTAAGGCTAAGAAACATTGAATCTATTTTATTGAAAGATGATTCAGAACTAAAGAGCGATAAAGTTTTTGACAGCAATAATTTAACTATCAATGCACAAAACTCAAGCAAGTTTGATATTGAAGTAAAAGCAAACCAAGCCATCATTACAATGATAAATGATGCCAATGGGAAGATTAAGCTCCATGCAGACAAAATAGCAATAACAATGAACGATAAAGCCAATTTGAATGCAGATGTAAATGCAGATGCTACTAGCAGCTCTTTATCAAACTCTGCTAAGTTGAGATTAGATGGAACCTCTGACAGGGTTTTATTTACTACAATAGACTCATCTGAGCTAGATGCAAAACGATTAAAAGCATCATCGGCAGATGTGAGCACAGCAGACAAATCTGAGCTGCATGTAGAAGCACGTAAGAATCTATCCATTCAAGCAAAAGACAAAAGTAAAATATTTGTTTACAGCGAACCAAGAATCGACATTAAAAAGTTTGCTGATAGAGCTGAACTAATAAAGAGATAACCCAATTATAATTAAGATTCTTAAGCTATGAAAATACTTATCATCTTCAACAGAGAACCTTACGACAACACAGATGTAACATGGAACGGCCTCAGACTAGCCGAAACATTGAG
>CAZBVD010000341.1:0-2403 GCA_964495235.1 uncultured Dysgonomonadaceae bacterium
GCCAATGAGCGCAATATACGTGTTTCTGTAAAACCACGTGTTTCTTCCAACAAATACAATACAGCAGGTATCACACCACATGAACCACAAGTGGGTGCAGTAACAATAACACCTCCAGCAGCATTTTCCTCAGAAACAGCTAAGGCATAAGAAAATAGCAAACCACGAGATTGCAAAGATTTTTTGTAGCCTTGAGCTTTAATATGGTATGCTGGTGCTTTGCGTGTGAGTGCAAGCGGACCAGGAAGAACACCCTCGTTTTCCAAACCATTTTCTACCGAGGCTCTCATAACATGCCATACTTCGAGCAAAAAATCCCATATCTCTTTTCCTTCGCACTCTTCAACATACTCCCAGTAAGATTTTCCGGTGGCTTCGCACCAATTCATTATTTCATTAATAGAGTTCATGTCGTAGATTTCGCCACTGTTGTTTTCAGAAAGGCCTATTGTTTTTTCTCCATCGGAGAGAGCGCCTCCGCCAACGCTATATACTGTCCAACTATCCGTTACTTTATTATCGCTATCTAAGCTCTCAAACTTCATAGCATTTGGATGGATTGGCAAGAAGGTTTTTGGTAGCCACTCAATTTCTGTTGGGGCTATTGGTTCAAGAATATCCAAAATGGCTTTGTCTGTAAGATGCCCTTTGCCTGTGGCTGCAAGGCTACCATATAGGGTAACTTTGAATGAAGAGCTTTGCGGATTCTTTTCTGAGAAAAGCTCTGCTGCATGTTTGGGCCCCATGGTGTGGCTGCTTGAGGGGCCATTGCCTATTCTGAATAGTTCTCTTAATGATTTCATATTGTTTTTTCTGATAAATAGTTTGCTGGGCGAAATTGCTTAGCGCAAAGTTAACGAATAATATTCAGAATTTGACATTTCGCCTAATCACTCGTTTTATGATATCAATATAAATGGAAATTTGTTTGTAGTCATAAAAAAAATGGCTACTTTCGTTTTTACTATTTGTTAATCAATTGTGATTGTTCTTTATATCTAATTAGTCTTTGAAATAGAACGGCAACATGCTTTGTTAGTCTGATTTTTTTGAAACATCTACTTATCTAATATTAAGGAAACTACTTGATTTCAAAACTCATCATTAACCTTGTTTTTGTTCTTTTATTTATCATAGACGCAATAAATAGTAGTTTATTTTTGAAACACTAATTATAAGTATTATATGAAAAAATCTATACCTAACCAACTGCCTGCATATCCTAAATTTGCAGAAGGAGTGAGACGAGCCCCCGACCGTGGTTTCAGACTGTCGCCCCAGCAAACAACTGTTGCGTTGAAAAACGCGCTAAGATACATCCCCAAGAACTTACACGCAGAGCTTGCACCAGAGTTTCTGGAAGAGTTGCGCACCCGTGGTAAAATATATGGCTATCGTTATCGCCCCGAAGGCGACATACGCCCCAAACCAATAGATGAATACAACGGAAAGTGTATAGAGGGCAAAGCCTTTCAGGTGATGATTGATAATAACTTGTGTTTTGATATAGCCCTCTATCCTTATGAGTTGGTAACTTATGGCGAAACAGGGCAGGTGTGCCAAAATTGGATGCAATATCGCATGATAAAGCACTATCTTGAAGAGCTTACTCAAGAGCAAACATTGGTTATAGACAATGGTCACCCAGTGGGTTTGTTTAAATCTAAACCCGACGCTCCTCGGGTTATCCTCACCAACTCTTTGATGGTGGGTATGTTTGATAATCTTAAAGATTGGGAAATTGCAGCTCAAATGGGGGTTGCTAATTATGGACAAATGACAGCCGGTGGGTGGATGTATATTGGTCCACAAGGCATTGTGCACGGCACATTTAACACCCTGCTTCATGCAGGCAGACAACGATTGGGAATTCCCGAAGAAGGCAACCTGGCTGGACATTTGTTTGTATCGTCGGGATTGGGCGGCATGAGCGGTGCTCAGCCCAAAGCAGCAGTTATTGCTGGTGCAGCTTCTATTGTGGCAGAGGTAGATTATTCGCGCATCAAAACAAGACACGATCAAGGTTGGGTACAACAAGTAACCAGCAGTGCTAAAGAAGCATTTAACGCTGTTCATGATGCTATAAAGCGCAAAGAACCACTTTCAGTAGCATATCATGGCAATATTATAGATCTATTGGAATATGCTGTACAAAACAATGTAAAGATTGATTTGTTGTCAGACCAAACCTCCTGTCACGAGCCGTACACGGGTGGATATTGTCCGGCAGGCATGACTTTTGATGAAAGAACGGAGTTGCTAACAAGCGATAGGGCAAAGTTTGAGAAAGAGGTCAACAAATCATTGAAACGTCATTTCAACGCTATAAAAGAGTTGACAGCCCAAGGAACTTACTTTTTTGATTATGGCAACTCTTTTATGAAAGCTGTTTACGATGCTGGT
>CAZBVD010000342.1:0-2401 GCA_964495235.1 uncultured Dysgonomonadaceae bacterium
CCAATGAAAAATATTGAAAAGCTAGAAATTCAGCCTTATCATAAACTGGGTGTGCATAAATACAAATCACTGGGTTGGAAGTATGAGTTAGAGAATGTTCCAGAGAACACACCCGAGCAACTTATAAAAGCCAAGAGAATACTGTCCGCATATATTGAAGAGGTAATTGTGAATTAATCTCTCTTAAAAGGAGCTTACAATATTACCATTGTGAGCTTTCTATTAAAAACAATAGACCCTCAAAAATTATTTCAGTATCTTTGCTCTATTGAATTCAAAAACTGACCGATGAACACCGAACTCTTTATAGCAAGACGACTTTACAAAGGCAACAAGAAAAAAGAGAAGCGAGTATCTTCTCCTGCCGTATCCATTGCCATCATAGGCATTGCCCTTGGCTTGGTTGTGATGATACTATCTGTTAGCATTGTTATTGGGTTTAAGAAAGAGATTCGTGGCAAGGTTATTGGCTTTGGATCGCACATTCAGATAACATCCTTTGGAGACAACAATTCTTATGAATTGAATCCTATAGCTATATCAGACGCACTAATAAATAAGATAACTGATAATCCCGAAATTAGTCATGTTCAACCTTATATTATAAAGCCAGGGATAATAAAGACTGAAGAGAACTTTCAGGGAATAGTGCTCAAAGGTGTAAACGACCAATACGATTGGGGGTTCTTTAAAAAGAATATGATAGATGGAGACATCATCAACCCCAATGATACCTCTGGTGTAAATCAGGCAATAATATCTAAAGATATTGCAGATAAGCTTCACCTACAACTTGGCGACAAATTTACCACCTACTTTGTGCAAGACCCTGTGAGAGCACGCCGCTTTGAAGTAACAGGCATCTACCAAACCAATTTTGAAGACTACGACAAGCTTTATATCCTCACCGATATGAGTTTGCTTGCCAAACTAAACGACTGGGACGATGACTATGCAAGTGGTTTAGAAGTGTTGGTGAAAGATTACAACCAGTTAGACCTAACTACACAAAACCTGTTCTTCGACATGGCATCTCATCGCGATAAGTTGGGTAACACGCTTTATGCACGTTCTATAAAAGACATAAACCCCATTATCTTCGACTGGCTGAGTCTGCTTGACATGAATGTTTGGATTATAATTATCCTTATGCTCATAGTATCTGGTTTCACCATGATATCGGGTCTTCTTATTATTATATTAGAGCGCACCAATATGATTGGTATATTAAAAGCAGTGGGTACACGCGACTTTAATATACGCAAGATATTCCTCTATCTCTCATCTTTCTTAATACTAAAAGGACTGTTTTGGGGAAACATAATTGCACTAATAGTTTGTTTTGCACAAAAGTATTTACATATTATAAAGCTCAACCCCGATGTTTACTACACAACCTATGTGCCTGTGGATATAAATTTGTGGAATATATTAATAATAAATATAGGCACATTGGTAGTTTCGTTGCTAATGATGATTGGCCCATCTTATTTAATTGCCAAGATATCGCCTGCAAAATCAATTAAGTTTGAATAAACTATACAACTACAATATGAATATCAATTGGATTTTTTTAATTATTGGTGGACTTTTCGAAGCTGGCTTTGCCATAAGCTTGGGCAAAGCACAAGAGTCTATGGGCAAAGAAAAATGGATGTGGCTGGCTTCCTTTGTTGTCTGTGTTAGCTTAAGCATGTATCTGCTCTACAAATCAATGGGTGGAGACAGACCAATTCCTGTTGGCACAGCTTATGCTGTATGGGCTGGCTTTGGAGCCGTATGTAGTGTTGTGCTTGGTATATTTATTTTCTCTGAACCTGTTACTATGTGGCGGATGGTTTTCTTAGCCACGCTTATTATCTCTTTGGTGGGATTGCAAATTGTGACTCCTGCTTAAAGAATTGTTATTCTCTGCCTAATGCTTGCACATCACTCGTCCTTTTATTTGCCACTATTCTTGATAATCAATACAGCCTAATTAATATTGTATAAGAATATTGTATGGGGATATTTCAAAGACCCATCTCAACACGCTTACCCACCAATCAAATAAAACACATTTATCGTAATAATCATCCCTTCTGCTCTATTGATAGCAAAATCATTTACCCATTTAACACATGCTTGCAATCACAAAAGCTCTAATTAACCCTTCTCTATAGATTTCTCACCCCCTAGTATAGATAAAAGCTATAACAAGTGTAAAACAGATATTTTTAACTGACATATTGCTCCAATTTCACACAATTCATATCCCATGTAACAATCTAGTAACTATACAAGTGCAGGGACTAAAAGAGGGGGCAATAAAAAGTTGAAGAGCAAATACTCCTATCATTTTTGATGTATCGTTTTTATAATCAATCTTATATATGTTTTGTTGGCAGGTCAAAATGTTGTA
>CAZBVD010000343.1:0-2398 GCA_964495235.1 uncultured Dysgonomonadaceae bacterium
CGTATCTTCACAATCCTAATATCTTCCCTCGGCCTATCAGCTCTGTTGGTTCTCGCTTTTGCTATTCTATCCACAACGTCCATCCCAGTCAGCACTTCTCCAAAAACCGTATAGTTACCATCTAAGTGAGGAGTGCCACCAATAGTTTTATAATCGGTGCGAGCTTGCTGGCTAAATTTATAAGTGGAATCGTTGGCATGGCCATATTCTCTTATTTGACTGGCCTGAATTTGGTCTAATTGCTTATCCGTAAACTGTTTTCCCACAACAATATAAAACTGACAACCAGAAGATGCTTTATCAGGATTTTCATTATCCCCCATGCGAGCAGCAGCCAATGCGCCCCGTTTGTGATAAAGATGAGGTGTTCTAAATTCAGCAGGAATTGTGTAGCCCACATCGCCTTCGCCAAGCATTTTGCCAGGTTCTGCATCTTTTGAATCGGGGTCGCCACTCTGAATCATAAACCCATCAATAACCCTGTGAAACAACACCCCATCATAAAATTTAGATTTTACCAATTTAATAAAGTTATCGCGATGCAATGGGGTTTCGTCATACAATTTTAGCGTTATATCGCCCTCTGTTGTTTCAATTTTCATTTTTTGTTCTTTTTGTTTACCAATATTTAATATGCCACAAGATGCCATTCCGAATAGCATGAGTGTAATAACTAAAAGTTTACCACTGTTTTTCATTTACTATCAGTTGTTTCTTTTTTTTTAGTACAAAGACAAAGATACAATAAAGACGGAATGACATAAGCAGTTATCACTCAAATCTACTCATTAAATAATGGGTTTAATCAAACTTATTTATTAGTTTTGAAAACTATTAATCTTCTAAATACAAACCTTATGCGCATTTTGCATCTTTCAGACACACACGGACATCACCGAGCATTAACAGATTTACCCTCAGCAGACATCATTGTTCATTCAGGCGATATTGGTTTTGCTGGCACAGAGAGCGAGTTTACAGATTTTATTGACTGGTTTACTAAATTGGACTATCGTCACAAAATACTTGTTGGTGGTAATCACGACTCTTTTATGGAAGAGGACGACGCAAAGCAAATTCAAAGCCTTTTGCCCAGCAATTGTTACTACCTATTTCATAGTGGCATCACAATAGAGGGGCTCAATTTTTGGGGAGTGCCCTTGTATGTTTCAGAAAATATAAGCGGTGTATATTTCGATTTAATAGAGAAAATACCATCAAACACCCATGTATTGGTTACCCATCAACCACCACATGGTATCTTAGACAAATCTGGACCCTATAATTTTGGTTGCGAGAAATTGTTGGATATAGTAACAGCCAATCGTCCTAAATTCCATCTGTTCGGACACATTCATGATGCTTACGGAGTTGAGAAAACTCAGCATACCACTTTTTCTAATGCTTCAATAGCCGATGAGAAGTATGAGCTTAAGAATGAGCCTTTTGTGTTTGAAGTGTAGCGCTACAAGATGGGTTTTTAGGATAGAACAAAACTCTATCCTAAAAACCCATCTTGCCTACCCATCTTTACCAGCCTGTTTCTTTGTTACAATACTTCTCATTCAACTTATTGCCCAATTCCACAATATCATCCAACCGTGCAAGAGATGCAACCCACTCTTCGGGTATTCCCTTCTGTTTATAATACAGTCCAGCCAATCCTCCTGCTATGGCAGCAGAAGTGTCCGTATCGTGCCCCAGGTTTATGATTGAAAGAATAGTATCTTTATAAGAATCGTTGTTTAAGAAAAACCAAATACTCGACTCCAACACCTCAATTACATAGCCACCCGTTTTTAAATCCTCAATCTTAGTTTCCCTGATATCGTTTTGAATTACTTTCTCGAAATGTTTTCTCTCTTTTTCTGAAAACTCTATTTCATTCCAAAAGCCAGCAATTTCACTTCTCATCTCGGTGTATGCATCTATCTTGTTCTCTCCTTCCAACAGCTTCTCTGCCAATTTCAGGTATATCATACAGCTCATAGCCGCTCTTATGTGTCGATGTGTTAGTGCAGACACCTCCCACACAATGTTAAACTGCTCGTTTATTGGTTTTCCTTTTATGTAAAACAGCAAAGGTATTATCCTCATCAGAGAACCGTTGCCATTATCCGTTACCTCGCCATAATTTTTTTGCCGCTCTAGCTCCTCTAAATTGCCCTCCTCAATTATCTCTCTTAATCTTGAAATGGCAATTGAAGTTGTAATGCCAATATCAAAAACCTGGTTATGTGCTGTCCAATAGGCCTCATCTACCCATTTGATGAATTTTTCAGACATATCTTTTAGGTCATACCCATCTATCAATGATTGGGCTAGGCAAAATGTAAGGGAGCTGTCGTCAGACCAAGTTCCTTTTGGTTGGTTATAGGTGCCATGCCCAATCATATCT
>CAZBVD010000344.1:0-2386 GCA_964495235.1 uncultured Dysgonomonadaceae bacterium
CAATAAAAAAGAATATAAAACAAGCAAACGACAGCGTAAACTTACGATGCCACTCTACCCAGTGTCTATTTATAGCTCTTTGGGTATTTATTTTAGACATCGACCTAAACAAAAATTCATTGTTGTTATTATCAGCCTTTGTAATAGCCCCTCTCAATATAGAAGCTTGCGTGTCATAAGAAGCTTTTTGTAAAACAGTATCTATTGGGGCAGTATAAAGAGTATCAGCCAGCAGGCTAATTGAGTCGAAAACAGCAGAATATGAGTTTCTAAACGACAGATGAGTATAATTTTTCATCTGTTTTCTATCTACCACATTCATGCTATCCATCACAGCGCTCATAGAGTCAATAGAGTGTTTCAGTTCTGTAGAGTTTTTAGAAACATAGCTAGATCCGGCATTGCTTTCTAGCTCACTATCGTCTAATCTATTAAAATTGGCATCAAAGGGAATCAACATCAGCTTTTTCTTGAAATTCTCTCTGCTATAGGGTACAAACTCTTTCGATGAATTAACTGATCCCATATTTTCGCTCTGAAAGTTCTGAAACTGCTGTCCCTGAAACATGGTAAAGGCCAGCGATAGTTTATCTTCAGACAACCTCATTTGTGCAGAGTCGCACACAATCACCGCCATGTTATTAACTCCCTTCGACACGTCGTAGATCATCACATCATGCAACATGCCGGTTTTTCTATTCTTTTTCTCAACAAATATGTTGTAATTTTCAATTCCTTTATAAAAAACCCCTTCAGGTATATCTAGTTCAGGAGATTTTTGTCTTATAGAGATAAGCAGCGAGTAAAACTTCACTTGTATGCGGGGCATTGCATAGTTTTGATAAAAGAATGCTCCAAAACTGATAAATACAACAAGTACAATAAGAGGTTTCATTGTTTTGAGCAGGGGGACACCAGCCGATTTTATGGCAAGAAGTTCAAACCGTTCGCCCAAGTTACCAAACACCATAATAGATGCTAGCAATATAGAAAGAGGTAAAGCTAGCGGCACCAACTGAAGCCCAGCATACAAAAACATCTCTAGCAAAACTCTAGTATCCAAGCCCTTTCCAACCATATCTTCAACATACTTCCAAAGAAATTGCATAACTACCAAAAACAGGCAGATAATAAAAGTCATTAGAAATAATGGCAGGAAAGACTCTAGAATAAAGCTATAGAGTCTCTTTAATCGGAATTTATTTTTCATCAAAACCTTACAAACTTCAATTGAATTAGTGATACAAAGATAATAAATTCGTTTGTTCTAAAACCATTTTAACGCGTAAAGTAACTAAATAAAATACTCTACAATAAAGAGCTTAATCGCTTTATTGTAGAGCGTGTGCAAACTCATGGATAGTTTGTGCTAAATTCCTAGTTTTCTTTTCAACAGTTCTATCTGTGTTTCCCACAGAAATATGGCATCATCTTTTTCTTCAGGTTCAGCAAAGGCTATCACTTCAAGAGCTATTTCACTGCTCAACTCAAGGGTGTTTATTTTAAACTCAAAGTAAGTGCCCGCACGCTCTCCTGTCAACCAATTGTACCTTACTTGTCTCATAGGCCTTTTAATTGTTTGCTCTGCTTCTTGACTGTTTTCTTCCCACGTAAATGTGTAGAATTTCTTGTCTTTCACTCTCACTTTTTGAGCAAACCACTCTTCCATTGATGTAGTAACTGTAAGCATTTGCCAAAGACTCTTCTGAGATGCATTTCCCAATACAAACTCAATACTATATTTCTCTCTCTGCATATGATATAGATTCCTTTAAATTTCTTGCGCGCTACAAGATACGAAATATTTTATAAATTATGCAAGAAACCAATAAAAGAGAGGGTATATGAATTGAGTGCAATTAGCTCAGCAGAAGATAGTCTTAATACAAGTAACTGTGGTAAAAACATTCATCTATATCATGTAGAACAGCTTGTTATGGATAAAAATGATTGTGCTAATTATTTCATTCCGTTATTTATTTATTCATCTATAAATTGAAGTAAATTCTCTTATGGGCACGGATGAATATTAGCGCAAACAGGATTAACTGTAGAATTTACGACGCAATATTTGAAAAAGAAGACTTAATCGTCGAATCTACGATGTGAGACTTGAAAAAGAAGACCTAAATGTCAAATCTACGGCTCAAGATTGAAAAAAGAAGACTTATATGTCAAATCTACGGTTCAAGATTCAAAAAAAGAAGACTTAAATTTCAAATCTACGATGCAAGATTTGAGTTGTATGACAAGAATTTATTAGCTTACACTGTAAAATATCATGAAGCACAAGTAAGCACACTTACACACAAAATTAACTACGGTAGGTATAAAAAAAAGCAAGATGCAATATACATCTTACTTTTTAAATTGTGGGCAGTGATGG
>CAZBVD010000345.1:0-2382 GCA_964495235.1 uncultured Dysgonomonadaceae bacterium
TTCATCTAATTTTGTCCACACTTTACCAGCGTCGACTCCAATCTTTTCTACCATAATATTTGTTTTTTTATAATTATAAGTTGCAAAAATAGTTATAAAAATTGGAATAAGCAAAAAAACAAATTGTTTAACTCATTAGCTTGTTGATTATTGTGTAGAAATTGAGTTGCAATCTATCTCTTTAAGTAAGTCCCCAACTTGTTTTATCAACGATTTTTGATAGTTGTTGACAATCACATATTCTGATAGTCTTATTTTCTCTTTTTCAGGCATTTGGTGCTTTATACGGTTTTCAACCATAGCCGATGATATATTGTCGCGCTCACTTACACGTTTCACTCTTATCTGGAGAGGGGAGTAAACAGTAACTACTTTGTGTAAGTATTTATGGAAATTAGATTCAAACAGAATAGCTGCTTCTAGCGCTACAATGGGTTGTTTGGAGTGTTGTTTGCACCAAAGGGTAAAATGCTTTAATACTTCGGGGTGAATAATGGAGTTGGCAAGCTTTAGTTTTTCAGCATCGTTAAAAATGATATTGGCAAACTTTTTTTTGTCCAATTCATTGTTGACATATAAGTCTGCTCCAAAATGCTTTATTAGCTGTTCTTTAATAACTGGGGAGCTGTTATTCAGCTTTTTAGTCTCTTCATCGGCATTGTAAACGGGAATACCGTGCAGTTTAAAAATTGTTGATACAGTAGATTTCCCACTACCTATACCGCCTGTTATACCAATTTTTATCATATTGCGATGCATTATTTTTGTTCAAACAAAAACTCTGCCACACCAGGTGAAAGATGAGGGTTTTTAATAGATGGTGGAAATTTTGAGAGCTTCAGCTCTACCAGGTCACCTTCTATATCTCTTAAGGTGTTGTAGTCTAATTTAATTTCAAAATCATCAGGAGATATCTTTTTGTAGTCATCAAGTGTAACTGAGAATGTTACTCTCACTTTTGAAGGGAAAAACTTAACATTATATCCCTCTGGACTATCAGTAGCAACAATAGGTATTTCGAAATCACGTTCAGTAAATTCATATATTGGTATGTATATATCAACTTGATTTGGCTGGATGGTAACTCCTTCTATTGGCTTGAGCTTTGCAGGCAGTTGCGAGGTTGCTTCAAGGTTTTCAAATACAGTATATTCGGTTGCAACCTCTGTTATGCTGCTTAATAGATTTTTATTTGCAGAAGAGATTGTAACTTCATTAGGAATAATTGATATTGTGTCTATAACTAGATAATTTGCACTAGTTCTTTTCTCTCCATCAAACACAACAGGAACAGTTTTACTGTCAAGCTTAGATGTTCTAACAGAAATGCTTGCAGGTAAATAGCCTATTATTTCTGTATTTGCAAATATTTTGTTGCGAATGAGTTGCGTAAGTTGGTTACCTTCAAGTTTTGTTTCATTGTTTTTTTGAGCTTCGGTTACATCAATATGTAGCGAGTCTCGTTTCATGAGCATTTTAAACTTATATTTCAATAATTCTCTTCCAAAGTCTTTTATTTTAAGGTTTATCTGGTTGGGCATGGTTTCTACAAAAACCTCCTGCTTAGGTATATTTACATACTTTATTGGGATACGATAGCTTCCCTCATCTTTACGGTCGAAAAAGAGTAAAAGCCAGAAGAAAAAAGCTAAAATTAAAAACAAGAAAAAAGGAAGTACCTTACTCCAATCAATTTCAGAAAAAAAAGTTTGGAGCTTATCCCATGAGTTATTGAAAATGCTTTGAAGGGACATGTTTGCTTGTTTTTAATTTTAGATATGTTTGATTATTGCAATGAGTAGTAAAAAACACTACTTATTTATAGGTAGTTATTAGTTGCCTACATCTGTTGCTGAAGCAAATACCGAAGCTTTATCTACTTTAATGGTAACACCATTAGAAACTTCTAAAAGGAAGTAGTTTTCTTTTACTTCTTTTATTCTACCATGTATGCCACCTGCAGTCACTACTTTATCACCATTTTGCATGGCTTCGCGTGCTTTTATAATTGCTTTTTGTTTCTTTTGTTGTGGACGAATCATGAAGAAGTAGAAAATGGCGATGATAACCACCATAAAAATAAGAGACTGTGACATTCCACCTGCTGCTTGTAATAAGATATTCATAATTATAATTTATTAAATTGTTTAGTAATTAGTAGTTTATATTAGTTTTTGAGTATAGTTTTGTCCTTTTTTAGTTCTGTAACTATAGCATCTAACACACCGTTTATAAAGGTGCTGCTCTTGGGCGTACTATACGATTTTGCAAGGTCGATATACTCGTTGAGTGTAACCCTGATTGGAATGGTTGGGAATTTATACAACTCGGCCACTGCCACTTGCATTATTACAACATCCATAAAAGCAATTCGTTCGAAAT
>CAZBVD010000346.1:0-2380 GCA_964495235.1 uncultured Dysgonomonadaceae bacterium
CAGCAGCTTTATTAACTCCAGATCCAGGATTAGTATTCTGGATGACTATTGCATTTGGATTAGTGCTTTTCATTCTAGGTAAGTTTGGTTTTCCTGTTATTTTAGAGAAGATAGAGAGTAGAAAGCATTTTATCGACGAATCGCTTCATGCAGCAAAACAAGCAAATGAAAAATTAGAGCATAGTCGAGAGCAAAATAAATTGCTACTTGATGCAGCTAAAAATGAAAAAGATCAAATTCTAAGAGAGGCAGCCAAACAAAGAGAGTTGATTCTTGAAAAAGCTAACCAAAAAGCTATAAAGGAGACAAAACATCTTGTTGAGAATGCTCGCAAACAAATAGCCCAAGAAAGAGAAGAAGCTATTAACGCAATAAGGCGAGAAATAGCCCTTATATCTGTGGATATAGCCGAAAAGGTATTAAGAGATAATTTAAAAGATAAAGAAAATCAAATGAGCATGATAGAACGTCTTGTTGATGAGATAAATCTATCGTAAACAATTACAACTAAATGAACATAGGATTAATATCAGTGAGGTATGCAAGGGCTTTGTTGAAGTTTGCAGAAAACAACAATGTGGAGACAGAAATTTACAAACAAGCTAAATTTCTACAAGACATTTTTGCCAATACCAAAGCGCTGCATACTGCACTAGACAATCCATTAATTCCCAAAGCAAAGAAGAGACAACTTATCATTACTGCTAGCGGTGAGGGTGTTTCTGATGTTTTCATTAAGTTTATCGACCTATTATTAGAAAACGACAGACAAGATTGTTTGCAAAGTATTATGCTACAATATCAAGAGTTGTATAATAGCAGCAAAAACATTCTTCGTGGTAAACTAATTACAGCAGTTGAAATTGACGATACCACAATGTCTTTTCTAACTAAATCGGTTGAGCATAAAGTAGAGGGTGAATTAGAGTTGGAGAAAGTTGTTGACCCCAGTATATTAGGTGGGTTTATTTTAGAATTAGATTTTATTAGATGGGATGCTAGTTTAATCAGACAATTAAATTCAATTAAGCAACAGTATATTGAAAGAAACAGACGAATTGTATAACTATTCAATTTTTCTCAAAGTCAAAAACAGAAAAAATGTCGAACAATAAAATAAAAGTAAGTGAAGTATCAGATATTCTTCGTGCTCAGCTCGAAGGTATAGATTCTGGGATTCAGTTGGATGAGGTGGGCACCGTTTTGCAAATAAGCGATGGTGTGGCACGTATATATGGATTAAGAAATGCTGAATCAAACGAATTGCTGGAGTTTGAAAATGGAATGCAAGCCATTGTCATGAACCTTGAAGCTGACAATGTGGGAGCAGTTTTATTAGGCCCTACAGCCGAAATTAAAGAAAACGACATTGTTAGGCGAACTGGTCGAGTGGCTTCTGTTTTTGTAAGCGAAGAGATGCTGGGCCGCGTTATTACTCCTCTTGGCCACCCAATAGACGGCAGGGGTGATATAGGTGGAGAGTTGTTTGAAATGCCTTTTGAAAGAAAAGCACCTGGTGTAATATACAGACAACCTGTGAATGAGCCACTTCAAACAGGCTTAAAAGCAATTGACTCTATGATTCCAATTGGTCGCGGACAGCGCGAACTTATCATTGGAGACCGTCAAACAGGTAAAACAACAATTGCTATTGATACTATTATCAACCAAAGAGAAAATTTTGAAGCTGGCGACCCTGTCTATTGTATCTATGTGGCTATTGGTCAAAAAGGTTCTACAGTGGCTTCCATTGTAGAAACATTGAGACATCATCGCGCTATGGATTATACAGTAGTTGTAGCTGCCAATGCATCAGACCCTGCAGCACTACAATACTATGCACCATTTGCTGGAGCTGCCATTGGAGAGTATTTTAGAGATACTGGTCGCAATGCACTCATTATTTACGACGACTTGTCGAAACAAGCTGTTGCCTATCGCGAGGTTTCATTGATATTAAGACGCCCTTCGGGACGTGAAGCCTATCCAGGTGATGTTTTTTATCTGCACTCGCGCTTGCTTGAACGTGCTGCACGTATTATAAATCAGCAAGAGGTAGCAGAACAGATGAATGATATACCCGAGAGCTTGAAAGGAAAAATAAAGGGTGGAGGTTCTCTCACAGCCCTCCCTATTATTGAAACTCAAGCTGGCGACGTGTCTGCATATATCCCCACCAATGTTATTTCTATTACCGATGGTCAGATATTCTTAGACACAGAACTATTTAATCAGGGCAACAGACCTGCAATTGATGTGGGTATTTCTGTATCGCGTGTGGGAGGTAATGCACAGATTAAGCCCATGAAGAAAATTGCTGGAACGCTTAAAATGGACCAAGCGCAATTTACCGAACTATCTGCTTTTACAAAGTTTGGTG
>CAZBVD010000347.1:0-2373 GCA_964495235.1 uncultured Dysgonomonadaceae bacterium
CAGTTGTATAGTTTTTCGGGGTGAAGGGGATAACTCTTCACCTTTTTTTATAACTAAATAAGGAGAAATCATAATGAAACTTAAAATTAATAAAAAAGAATACACTTTGCACATGGGGTTAGCGTTTATTAGGGAACTGGACAGACGCTATACCCAAAACTTTGCTGGTGTCGAGTTTGGGCATGGTGTAGCCAAAGTTTTTCTTGGGCTTACTCAATATAATCCTGTGGCGCTGAGTGACTTAATCTTGGCCGCAACAGTCACATTAGATGAACAACCTAGCCTTGAGGATATCGAAAAAGAAATGATGAGCTGGGATGAGAAAGAGGTAGTCAAGAACTATAACGTTTTTCTGGATGCCTTGGGAGAGAATTCTTTGACCAGGGCACAAGTCGGACAAATAGCAATCACACAGCTAACTCTGGAAGCAAGACAGATGCAGGAGAGGGAAGAAGAAAAGAAACTTCAGAGAGGACGTATCGAAAGCTAATTATTAACGGCTTAAGATATCTCACGAACGACTTACACCAGTTAGAACATATGAAGTTATCTGAGTATTCACTTCGAATGGAAGCGCATCAATTAAAAAGAGCGGATGAAGAAGAGAAGTTAGCTCAACTAGCTATTTTCAATCGTAAGGTGCAAACCTTTGATGAAAAAACAAAGCTATATCATATCCAAAAAGTGTCGGATTTAGTCGATGTGGAGGCTGTTGAAAAAGTAATATTCGATGAGCCAATTCTTGACGAAAAAACATTTAATAGGTTGTCAAAAATCAACGAAAACTTAGCGGAGTATAGGAAGAAAAAGGAGGTGGAAAATAATGAGTGAAAATAGAGTTCAAGCAGTTCTGTCAGTTCAAGACCAAGGATACTTCAACGCAATGGAACGAGCCAAGAAGGCGGCTGAAGGTCTAGGAACTGGTATAGAAAGTTCTGAAAAGAAAACGGGCACATTCTTACAAACTATGGGTGGAATGGCATCAGCGATTGGAATCACATCTTTAATCTCTAAAGGCTTCAGTATGGTTTCTGACTCAGTCGGAAAAGCTATTGCTCGTATTGATACGATGGATTCTTTTGAGCGGACCATGACTCTGATGACCGGCTCAACTGACAAAGCAGAGTCAGCGCTCGAAAGATTGAAAGAATCAGCTACAGGAACAGCATATGGCCTAGATGTAACTGCTAGGGCAACTCAAGGACTTGTCACCTCCGGTATGGATATAAAAGACTCTACACGCTACGTGGGCGGTTGGATGGATGCTGTATCAACATATGGGGATGGTACTAACGCTACCCTGCAAAATGTTATGTTCCAGCTTTCCCAGATGGCTTCAAAAGGAAAGGCTAACCTAGGGGATCTAAAGTCTGCTATGGAAGCAGGGATTCCAGTTATTCAGATGTATGCAGAGGCTACTGGACAATCCGCTAATGATGTTTCTGACCAAATTAGTAAGGGGTCGATTTCAGCTTCTGACTTTATGGAAACTATTGATAGAGCGTTTCGAGAAGGTACGCGCTCGTTTGCCGGCATTGAAGGCGCTGCTAAAAACGCTGGTTCTAGCTGGCAAGGAACTTTTGATAATATGAAAGCCGCCACCACTAGAGGCATGCTTTCGATTATTGAGTCTATAGAAGAAGCTAGAGATAACGAGGGATTGCCGGGCCTAAAAGATATGGTAGCCGATTTTGGGAAATCAAGTGAAAAGGTTCTAAAAGGAGTCGGTGAGGTTGCGGGATTCGTAGCTACGCATTTCGAAACGTTAACAGCCACACTCGGCACAGGATTGACTGTATGGGCTGGTTATCGAATCGTCGGCGACATCGAAGGAAAGCTAAGATCTTTTCAAGAAGCATCACAAAGAACAAACGCTACTATGCAGTTATTCCTCGGCTCTCAAGCCAAAGGAATTGATATTTCTAAAGCATACGCTAATGCCCTGAAAAGCGAAGAAGGGGCAGCTATGATAAATGCTGCAGCTAAAAAACTAAACATAGCATTAGAGACGACCCAAATCGGTGGCACCACAGTTCTAAATAAATTAACTGAAAAACAAAAGGCATTAATTCTGGCGGAAACTGGAGCAATTTCATTAAAAAGTTTGGTCACAGGAGTATTATCAGGGAAAATTACCTTAGCCACCGCAGCGCAAATTGCTTGGAATATTGCAATGAAAGCCAATCCAATCGGGATGATTGTGGCTGGTGTCGCCGCTCTAGGTAGTGCACTGTTTTTTCTCAACAAAAAATTAAACGAAACGTCTGCTGAGCATAAAAAAGCAAACAAAGAAGCAGAACGCATGGCCGATGCTAATGATTCCCTTGTAAAATCCACTGAAAGCCTTGGTAAAAGTTATCAAGAAAACAGCAC
>CAZBVD010000348.1:0-2371 GCA_964495235.1 uncultured Dysgonomonadaceae bacterium
AGTTAGCTTGGTTAGCTTTGCTCCAACTTGATGGAGGTGTAAGCGTGCAACCTCTTCGTCTAGTTTTTTTGGCAAACGATACACCCCTACTTCATACTCATTGTGCCACAAATCTATTTGAGCCAATACTTGATTGGTAAACGAATTGCTCATTACAAAGGATGGATGCCCAGTGGCACAGCCAAGATTGACTAATCTACCTTCGGCCAACAAGAATATTGAGTTGCCTGCTGGAAAGGTGTATTTATCTACCTGTGGTTTTATATTTGCATGTTTTATTCCGGGATACTCCACTAGCTTATCTACTTGTATCTCATTATCGAAATGACCAATGTTGCAAACTATGGCTTGATCCTTCATTTGCTTCATATGTTCTATAGTGATAACATCGCAATTACCTGTAGTGGTTACATATATATTTCCTTCGTGCAATGCATCTTCAATAGGTTTTACTTCAAAACCCTCCATTGCTGCTTGCAAAGCACATATGGGGTCTATTTCGGTTATAACAACACGTGCACCATAACTGCGCATAGAGTGAGCACATCCCTTGCCAACATCGCCATAGCCCAGCACTACTACTACTTTGCCTGCAATCATTACATCGGTGGCGCGTTTGATACCATCGGCCAGAGATTCGCGACATCCATAAAGATTGTCGAACTTAGACTTTGTAACAGAGTCGTTTACATTAAAAGCAGGAACTAACAGTTCGCCTTTCTCCATCATTTGATAGAGGCGATGTACACCAGTGGTGGTCTCTTCAGAAATGCCTCGCATTTCTTTTACAGTGCGATGCCAGCGTTGATTGTCTTCTTTAAGAATACGAGCTAGTGTATCTAATATGGTTTGTTCTTCTTTGTTAGCTCCTTTTCTATCTATGGTTGTTGCATCATTTTCTGCTTTGTAACCCATGTGCACAAGCAAGGAAGCATCGCCACCATCATCCACTATCATGTGAGGCCCTTTGCCATTGGGGAAACGTAGCGCCATATCGGTGCACCACCAATACTCTTCCAATGTTTCGCCTTTCCAGGCAAACACAGGCACTCCAGATTTGGCAATAGCTGCTGCTGCATGGTCTTGCGTTGAAAAAATATTACAACTAGCCCATCTTACATTAGCACCCAAATCTACAAGTGTTTCTATAAGCACAGCAGTTTGTATAGTCATGTGTAAAGAGCCTGTTATACGAGCTCCTTTCAATGGAAACTTATTTTTGTATTTTTTACGCAAGGCCATTAGGCCAGGCATTTCGTGTTCGGCAATTTCAATCTCTCTTCTTCCAAAGTCGGCAAGAGTGATATCTGCTACTTTATATGCTAAATGTGTGGATAGTTCTGCCTCCATTTTATTTATTATCTTTATATTTACAAAAATACTTATACACAAAGATAATAAATTTACGGAATGAATGTATGTTTGAGATAAGAATTAGAAGTTGCTAGCTCAAAGCTATGTGAATGGAAAGAAGAGGCTCTACCCTCTCTACTTATCAAGATGTATTTACCTAGCAGATAAAATAGTTGGTTGAATATAAATCTATTCCTCTTTTCAAACGTTATAAGAAAAAAACAAACATGAAGAAAATATTTTTATATCTTGTATTGCTTTCCAACATAGTTGGAGCATGCGCACAAAACAATAATAATAATAATAATAATAAAGATAATAGTATGACAAAGTTTAATAAATTGACAAAAGCTGAAGAACAGGTAATACTTCACAAAGGAACGGAGAGACCTTTTACAGGTGAATATCTTGACAATGAAGAGGAGGGAACTTATTTGTGCAAAAGATGCGATGCACCTTTGTATAGATCAAACGATAAGTTTGATGCAAGATGTGGTTGGCCATCGTTTGACGATGAAATAGAAGGTAGTGTGAAACGCGTAATGGATGCGGATGGACGACGAACCGAAATTATTTGCAATAATTGTGGTGCACACTTAGGACATGTTTTCTTAGGTGAGAAATTTACTGACAAAAACACTCGCCATTGTGTTAATTCTATTTCGCTAAAGTTTGTTCCTAAAGAAAAAGATTCGTTAGAAAGGGTGTATTTTGCTTCTGGATGTTTTTGGGGTACAGAATATTTTTTTATGCAAGCACCAGGAGTTATTGAAACTTCGGTTGGTTATATGGGGGGACACAAAGAGAACCCAACTTACAAAGAAGTATCGACAGGTAAAACAGGTCATTTAGAGACTACAGAAATAACTTACGACCCTTCTGTTACAACTTATGGCGACTTGGTTCGTTTGTTTTACGAAACGCACGATTTCACTCAAACAAATGGTCAGGGTCCTGATATAGGCTCGCAATACCTGTCGGCTATTTTCTATAAAGATGAAGAGCAAAAAGCTATTGC
>CAZBVD010000349.1:0-2367 GCA_964495235.1 uncultured Dysgonomonadaceae bacterium
CGACCTACGATTGGGAAACAGATAGCAATATTACAGGTTACCATAAAATAGATGTCAAAAACGAAGTATTATTAAATGGAAGTTTCTTGCCTAAAAGTGTGAGCGATGAAATTAAATCACCCAATGCACTTGCAGTCGACCCAGCATCGAAATTTATTTATATAGCTGATGCTCGAGATTATGTATCGCCAGGAAAACTTTATTGTATAGATAAAGAGGGAACTCTACAATTCACAAAAGAGACAGGTATTGCACCAGCATATATTGCTTTTAGATACAAAACAACTGAAAAATAATAACAAACACATTACAAACTGATAATTTATTAATACAATGAAAAGAATTTTATTTCTAATCTCAACTATCTTTCTACTTGCAGCTTGTAGTAGCGATGATGAGGTGTTGAATGAAAAAAACACTCAATTAGAGTTAAAGCAGATTGAGCTACAAACAAAATTAAAAAGTGCAGCCGACAAACAGCATCGTGTTGCAGCTTATGAAGCAAAACAAGAGAAGTTTGTTCTTACTCTCAGTGACGAATCAGAGATTGTACTGCCCAATACATCATCATTTTTCACCATTGGTGAAGATAACAATTGGTGGATTGATGGAACAAAAACTGAAATTGAAGCTAAAACAAACAGCAAAATTACATTCAACCCAAATGGTGTTTGGCTTATTGATGGTACAGATACAGGTGTCGCCCTTAAAGGTGATAAAGAAAAAAATGATTTGGAGATAGTAGCTATCGTTTTAGAAGAGAACTCAATGGTTTTCATTTTTGCCGATGGATCTACAATTAACTTGGAGACAAACGTTCCAGAGATTATCCTTATTGAGCCAGCAGATGGATTTGAAGTTGACATGATGCAGTGGTTGCGCCTTTCACCTGAAGTGAAAAATGGTGACTTATCATCGTTTGAGTGGACAATAAATGAAGAGATAATTGCCAGTTCTAATGATCTTTTACACGTATTTTCAGAACCTGGAACATACGATATTGAGTTTGCAGCAACAAACAATATGGGTGTAGCTGCTAAAAAACTCACTATAACAGTTAACGAGCAAACCTATAAGAACAAAATAGACAAAGTGTACGAGTTTCTTCCTGCACCCGGACAATTTGTAAACAAAATGCCTGCAGCAACATCCCATGACAATGCTGAAAGTATGCTTGCTAAAGCCAACCAAATTTTAACAGACGGAGGAATGATATCGTTAGGTGGCTTTGGTGGATATGTAACATTTGGTTTTGACCATACGGTGATAAATAGAGAAGGAAACGATTTTGTAGTATTAGGAAATGCTATGCCAAACTCAGCAGAACCTGGCGTAATAATGGTGTCGTACGATGCCAATGGAAATGGATTACCAGACGATGAGTGGTTTGAAATAGAAGGCTCGCAACACGCTGCCGAGAGCACAATCAAAGAATATGAAATGACCTATTACAAACCCACAGAAGAACCTGCTGATGTAAATGAGCAAAACTATATTCGCTGGACAGATAATAAAGGACAAGAGGGATATATTGCTAAAAATAGTTTTCATAGACAAACCTACTACCCAATGTGGGCGGGCGAAAGTGTAACCTACAAAGGAACTTACTTAGCAGCAACAATGTATGATGAATCAGACAGTGGTACAATGTGGAAAAGTCCAGCTTATGATTTTGGTTATGCTGATAATTGGGCTAACAATGACGAGAAAGCGCAAATTGATATTGATTGGGCTGTTGATAAAGAAGGCAACAAAGTAACTCTTAAAGGCATCGATTTTGTAAGAGTACACACTTCCACTCGTGCTGCGGGAGGTTGGTTAGGCGAAGTTTCTACAGAAGTTAGCGGATTTAAAGATCTAAATTTAAAATAATCTAAAGCATAAACTATAAACTATTTATCAAAATGAAAAAAACATTACTCTATCTGTTACTAGCTCTTCTATTTGTTGGATGTAGCGATTATGACGACGACATTAACAATTTAAATCAGAAATACGAAGAGGTATTAGAAGAACAGATTCGCCAGGCCGAAGCTTTAAAGAATCATGAAACTTTATTGGCAGCTTTGCAAAATCAACTTACAGTTGATAAAGTTGAAGCTACTGATAATGGCTACAAAATAGTTTTCTCAGACAACAGCTCAGTTAACATAACAAATGGTCACACACCTGTGTTTACTTTGGGCGAGAATGGCAATTGGTTTATTGATGGGAAAGATTCAGGCATTAATGCTCAAGGAAAAGATGGACAGGTTGGACAATCAGGTTCAACACCCACTATTGTAGATGGCTACTGGCATATCGATGGTGAGTCGACAGGAGTGAAAGCACAACCTGAAGATGGAACAAATGCACCAACAATAGTTA
>CAZBVD010000350.1:0-2366 GCA_964495235.1 uncultured Dysgonomonadaceae bacterium
AAACACGTTGTCATTCCCTGATATAGGTTGACCGTTTACAAAGCTAAAATAAAATATTGAAAACGGTCAACCCTATTTAGGGAAGGTCAAAGGTCAAACTATCAACTATCAATTTTAATTTTCAACTTACATCTCTTAAATATCAGTTCTTCTCAGAGGCATACTCATGCATCTCGATCCACCGCCACCTCGCGGTAATTCAGAACCATCAATAGTAATTACACATTTCTTGGCCGTTGCCACATCGTATTTGTCATTTATCACATCCCAAGCCGTTACTATATCATATCCATTATTGTTTAGCTCATTAAGTGTATGCACATTTCGTGCATACGACATTACCTTGCCCGGTGCAATTGCTAGAAAATTAGCACCACTATGCCACTGTTCTCTTTCTTGATCCCAATCATCGGCGTTACCACCACAAATAATGGGTTTAATATCTATTCCAAGCGATTTTAAAGCCGTAAGAATATTGGTAGCAGTAGATATATTAGAAACCTCTCCGTTATCTATTTCTATATGCACAGTTTTGTATGGAGTGTTTTCTAGTATCAATGGTTTGTAAACCATAGCTGTATTTGTATCCAGAAGCGTAAACACCATATCAAGATGAATAAATGATTCGGGCGAGTGGGGTAGTTGTTGCACAATAATATGTTTACGCCCTGTATGTTTTTTACACAAATTGGCTATCAACATATCTATTGCTTGACTACTTGTGCGACTACCATTACCAATAAGCAACACATCTTTGTTTACAACAAGAACATCGCCGCCTTCTATATTTATATCAGACATACCATCTCCAACAAAATTGGTGGAATCTATGATAGATGTATCAAAATATTTAGTGTTGCTAAATATAGCGTTAACAATTATACTCTCTCTTGCTCTCACTTTGTTTGCCATATTGCAAATAAGCAAATTGTTGCCTATTGTTACACTTGGGTCTCTAGTAAAATAGAAATTGTAAAGAGGAAGCAAGGCATAAAAATCATCTTTTAAAAATTCGGTAAGAGAGTTCACCTTCGTTGGCAATCCTTCAATTAGCACACGGGTAAGCTCCTCTGCAGGTAGTTGCATCAAGAAATCGAAATACCTCATAGCATTTTCAGTAGTGCAAATTTTTCTTAGCAACACCTCTTTTTGCACTTCATCTTCCAGCTCTCTAGTTAAAAGATTTTTAATCTTAAACACTTCAGTTTGTTTCTTGAGTACCCCATAAAATTGCTCATACTCTTTTTGAGCAATAGATAAATTAAGTATGTCGCTGTAAAGAGCACGTTGTGCATTCTTTGGAGTCATATTCTCAACTTCTGCACCAGGATAGTGAAGCAACACTGCCTCTAGCTTGCCTATTTCGGATTGTACGTTTAAAACTGTTTTCTGATTATTCATAAAAAGTTAATATTAGATTTATAGAAAACAAAAATACAAAAAAAGATGATGTGGGTATGAGTTTCTCCATATTTTAATGATTTAATGGGAGGTTTCTTTTTTTGTTTCTAATCTCTAAACTCTCAATCCAACTAATTGCCTGCTTATATTTCAACTCATACTTATAGGCGGAAAATTGCCATCACCATCTTTTTATTTTGCAAGGCAAATAATCAATTATCCTACTTTGATTAATGATTTGGAAGATGATTCAACCATTGAGTTCTTGCATAAAGTTTATCCTGAAACACGAACCTATAGTGTATAGCTAAGGTTTAGACCACCCATACCGATGCTGAACCGATGTGGTTTAAGCTTATTGTCAGACAAGCTTATGAAGGTTCAGCCAGGCTAAACCGTTAGCACATAAATCATACAAAAAAAAGAAGGTTCAGGTGGATGCGAACACCCTTCACTCCACCTGAACCGATAAAGTACAATAAACATTTCAAAAAAAATGTATGTAATCATGTCAAAGAACGGCCCTGTTAAAGGCGAGATACATCGTAAATTGCACATTTAATAAAAGAAACCCCCTAAACAGAGGCTTCTTTTATTTGTGCTACACCTGTCACTCAATAGTTATAGTGTCTTCTTCATCATCCATATCTTCTTCAAAGCTACTTTCATATTCGTCTGCATAAACAGATTCATCATCTTCGTCTTCCATCATATACGTTCTATAGCTTGTAGTTATTGGCGCATCCTCTTCAATTGGTGCATCAGAATCATTAGAGCCATCAGAATTAACGTCCTCCTCAGCTTTCTTCCTTTCCAATTTGCGTCTGTTGTTTGCCAAGCGAATGTTGATGGATCTACGATACATACGCGCCAGTTGGTTCAACTCTTCAATCAATGCTGTATAATCCAACTCGGGTTTTGTCATATGAAAAACCTCAATGGTTTTAAGCACGTTATCCAAAGCC